>NZ_KQ758627.1:0-88396 GCF_001457055.1 Priestia veravalensis
AATCGCTTAGCTCATGCAAACTTTCGACTTCTTGTAGCTGTGCAAAAAGGAGTAATTTTAGAAATGAGTCTGTTTTTAGTTTTTTCGTATAGTAATCTACTTTCAACGTTTTCACGGTTTCTTCAAAAAGTTGAAGATTTATTGGTGAAAACCATTGTCCAAATGAAGTTTTTCGTGTAATCTTGTCCATGAGTTGGTCCTTTTTTAGTGGATTTGGACGGGTTACCACCTGACTTATCCATTATAAAGGACTTTTTCTTTGCACAAAATAATAAAATTGAACATTTTGAGTATTTTTAATAGTGAAAATAAATTAATGCAACACTAGTCATTCCTCTTACATCTTTAAAATTTTTAGTTATTAAACCTAAAGTTACTATCAAATGACCTCCTAAAGAGTGGCCATCACCATACCTTTCGACTTTAGTGCCAGAAGATTTTATATTTCCTTCTACCTTTTCATACATTTTTGTTGCATCGCTAATTTGCGCTTGATCTTCTCCTGCGCCAATTCCTAAAGCATCATAAACTACATCTCCAAAGTCCTTAGATGGTTCTGTTCCTCTAAAAATATAATATACTTGGTTAATATGCTTTTTTTCATCATAAAAATGAATTGCAGCTCCATCAAATCCAGATTCTTTACCTATATTCATTTCATCGCTACTATAAATTTTAAATGGTGGCGGTTCTTTGCCTGTACTTTCTTTATATATTCGTTTAATTTCTTTCTCTTTTCCTGATAGCCCTTTATATTCAAGTTGTGTTACTTTATTTCTTATACTATCATTCAATATAGGTTTTCCACTCATATTTTTTCCTCACTAAAACGAATACTCTTTAAAATTTCAACAAACCACGCTTTCTTTTTTTCTTCATCATCACTTTTATATTTACCACTATTATCAAAAGAGATTTGTAGTATTTTATTAGAACTCTTATCTGCTACATAGGCCAAGTATGTATTAGGAATATGTTTCTTTCTATCTGATATTACTTGCTTTTCTGTTCCTTTGAAATAAATGTAAGCTGATTGGTAGTAAATTCTAGCTTTTGAAGTTTCTATTCGTTTAGGATTACTTAATCCAAATCTTCTTTTAAATAAAGCTTCAACATGAATATTTTCATCTGTGGGATTACTCGTTGAAAATTCAGTTTTTATATAATTCTTTTGTATTTCATCTTCAACTTCTTCATTATAAACAGCCCACCAGTTCTCATAAGATTCTTTATTTATAGTATAATCTTCTCTGTCTTTATGTAATAACTGATACTCCTGTGGAAACCACATCGTATACTGCCCTGTCTTCGATGTAAACTCAAAAAATCCATCGTCCACTTTTTTATCTTTGTTCAAGAATTCACGTGTAAAGTGGTCATCAAAAGCAGGGACGTTTGGGTAACGGCTTTCGTTTATCATCCATATTCCTCCTATTAAAATAGCAGCTCCAGTAATCACTGCAATAATTGTCTTAGTACGTTTTTTCATCATTGCCCCCCTTTTATTTATGTTGTAGCCTCTGTTTTATACATGTATGATACTATCATACTTATAATGGGAGAGTCATAAGTATAATGAATCAAAGACCCATATTTAGGAAGTAGTTATTTTTCACTATTAAATAGGTATGGCTCTTTGATAAACGTCAAACAGAAACATTCTTTAAATGTCAAGATGACTTGATTAACTTATACAACCCCATCACTATGAATACTACGCATACACATAATAGTTATGAGCATAGGATAGAAGCTTATACTAAATTATCTCAGTCTCTTCGTGAATTTGATAACTAACTCCATAAGATTAATAGCAGAAGAAATTAATTATAATTTAAATATTTTAGAAGCTGTAATTCCTTATGAAAACGATAACGAGCAAGATTTGTTGCTTGAAAAAGAATTACAGAATATTCAATGGTACAATTGTTCAACAAATTTAGGACCTGAAATATCAAATGATTGTTTTGATTTAATTTGTGGATTCTATAGACGAATTGCTATTTTAAAAAATATGGACAGTAAAAATCGCAATTCTGATTATATTGAAAAGACAAGGGACAAAGCTAAAATTGTTTTACATGAACTACATAAACTCACCTCTAATATCAATAAAAAAGGAACATGTGTTTGGTATTATATTCCTAAGAGGTGATTTCCATGAATTATCAATTTACTCCGTTAGAAGATTCTGTTACCTTTTTGTACCAAAAACTACATATTAATGTTCCCAGTCAAATTGATATGATTAGTATCGCTTCTAATCTTGGGATTTGGCTTCATTTTGTTGATTTCGAAAGTGCTGCAATTGATCGCAATGGATTATACAGCATTTTAATTAATCGTAACTTGTCAACTCAACAACAATGGGAAGAATTCGGTCATGAATTAGGACATGTTTTATTTCACTGTGGGCACCAATGGTTTCTTCCAGAAGAATTCATTTCCTATCAAGAGAATAAAGCAAATAATTTTGCATTACAGTTTTGTGTGCCTACCTTCATGGTATTAAAATTACCTATCCCCCAAACGAAGCAGGAATTTATTGCTGATATATGCAACACCTTTTAATGTAACTGAAATCTTTGCTAAGAAGCGTTTAGAACATTTTCAACGTCAAGTATTGGGTCAACGATTTACTAAACATTTTTCTCAAATGCTAGGAAAGCACAAAGTTTGTGTGCAAACCAATTTCTATTTGAAAGGAGTTAATAACGATGGCCACTTTTCGTAAGTGTAACAGCAAATGGGAGTATCGAGTTTCCTTTAAAGACCCCTTTACCCAAAAGTATAAAGTGAAATCCAAAAGTGGTTTTTCTACAAAAAAAGAAGCTCAAACAGCAGCATCTGAAGAAGAGAAAAGAATTGAGAGTGGTTTTGAGCTTGATAATTCTTCTTTACGTTTAGAAGATTACTTATTGAGTTGGTTAAACGAATATAAAAAAGATAGCATACGTAAAAATACGTATATATTACATTCTCAAAATATTAAAAATCATATTCTTCCTTATTTTAAAAATCTTTTGCTGAAGGATCTTAAGCCAATGATGTATCAAAAGTTTTTAAACCATTTAACCAATCAAGGCTACAGCAAGAGAACGGTAGAAATCATCCATGGAACAATGCATAACGCTATGGACAAAGCGCTTATGCTTTCAAAACTTGAGAAGAATCCTTGCAGTGGCGCCACTATCTCCAAAAAGAATGAAAAACAGCATAACGGTTTAAAGTATATGCGTAGTGAAGATATCCAATTATTCCTCCAATGTGCATCTAAAGACAATTATATTTACTATTTATTTTTTAAGACGCTTATTCATACAGGTATGAGGAAAGGTGAAGCCGCTGCTTTGCAATGGAAAGATATAAACTTCAAAGAAGGAATTATTTCAATCAATAAAAAATGAACTAAGCACACACCGGCGATTGCAAAATAATGATAAGTTAATGTTAACAAATTCATATCACCATGAATTAGATCTGATTTTCTGTCGCAGGGATGGAAATCCTTTACCCAAGTCAACGTTATTTAATGCTTTTTCAAGAATCTTAAAGAAAGCAAACCTATCACCTTTAAGCATTCACTCGCTGCGACATACTCATGCTGTGCTTATGTTGGAATCTGGAGCAAGCATGAAGTACATTCAAGAACGATTAGGGCACGGAAGTGTCACCATTACATCTGATGTTTACACTCATGTTAGTAAGAAGATTAATCAAGATTCTATCACTTCTTTTGAGGAATATATATCGTCTGTTTTGGAAAGTTAAAAAATTTTGGTCCGATTTTGGTCGTGAACGTTTCAGTACATCAAATTAAGTTTCCTACCAAAATAAAAAAATCCCCTGACACCAGTAGTGTCAAGGGATTTACCAATTAATATTGGCTCATGTATTGATCGCGTTCCCATGGGTGAACTTGTGTACGGAATAAGTTTTTTCTTATTAAATACTTTTACATGTAGTCAATGTAGCTTGATTTAACAAGGTTTGTTGATTATCTAAAGAAATCTTTTTTCACAAATTACCGCTCGTTTTCGCAAAGAATGTGGTCAAAATGTGGTCATGAAATATCTTGTTCTATTTTAAGAATTAAAATATTTGAATATGCCATCAACATCTTTTGTTTGAACAGCATTGAGTGGTTGAAAGTCTACATCATAGTATTTATCCGTGAGAATCCAAATAGCCGGGAACCGTTTGGAATGATGCTGCCATTTGCCTGAGTCCTTGTATTCCATGTAAAGCTTATGCTTGTTCTGCATTTGTTTCTTGGAGTAAATGGAGCGCTGAACCTCCACACAGAACGCAAAGCCCTTCCACTTCATGAAAACATCTGGTTCAATGCCGCCTTTGGCTAAAGGCTTGAACTCTACTTCAAACTGGCTTGGTATCTCGTATGCACACAAAGTGATGTAAAAGTCAGCAATCGCACGGAAATGAGGGATTTTGGTTGAATCTTTTTTAATGGAACGCGGGCTTGGAAAATAGTTATATGGACGATTGGTTTTATCCACTTCAATGAGCCGGCTATCAACCAAACGTTTCAATACTCTGTTTGCTACAACATGCGGTGTACTATTGCGAATGAAGTGCAGCTTTATCAACTGGTCACGGTTTAACACTCTGAATTTTTTTAGATTCTCAATAATTGCTTTATCGCGACTATTCATGGTCCTCACCTGGTATCGAAAAATCAGTAATTTCAGCCTCAAACATCGGTTCAGGCGGCAAGTCAATTGGGACTTGTTTAATCGGTTCAAGCAGCTCCTTTGCATGTTCCAGAGATAAATAGGGTGCTTGCAGCTGCTTAATCACTTCATGACGCATATAGAATTTACCCTTTTCAGCTTTGTTAATCTTAGATGCATCGACATTATTACCACTACCTAATGTGATATTGGAGTTAATTAGATCCGCGTGACGAAAGGCATAACGAACAGTTAGATTTGATTTTAGTTGTCCATCAAGTATTTTTGCATCTGGACGCTGCATGGATAAAATAAGAAAGATACCTAAAGCTCGCCCTTGTGTACTGATATCTTCGATTTTATCCATAATAACAGCTTCTTTTCTCAGCAGCGCCACTTCATCAATACAAAGAAGAATATACTTCTTCTTTTCAATTCCTTTTAGCTTATTGTATTCGTCAATATGTTCTAGTCCATGTTCATCAAGTAAATCACCGCGCCCTTCTAACTCCTTGTGGATGGCTAATACAGCTTTCTTGAGTTTCTTTTTATCCGTAATAACCTGTTGGACACCTTCACAATTGCGGAATAAATGAAACTCCGTACGCTTCATATCAGCAAGATAAAAATCAATCATGTGTCGTTTATGAATAAGCAGCGTTGTCAAAATAACACGCAGCATAACAGACTTACCTGAACCTGTTTCTCCAGCAATCAATAAATGCGGATCCGTAACCATGTTATAACTGATAAGTTTATTAAAATGGTCATACCCAGCTACAATTGGGAGCCCACCTTTTAAACACACTTCGATATCTTCATCGTTATAAACCTTAATTGAATCAGCTTGCTTAGTGAAAATCTTTAAACTGTACCTCAATCCATTGCCTGTTAAATCGTACGAGTGCCCGAATGTCTGGCTGAAAATATACTTTTTATCCAGCAGCGCTTTTGGATTAAGCCCCTGCGGAAGATAAAATACATATTCCAAATAGTCTTTTTGTTCATAGGTCGCCGCAATCGATGGATATCGCTTAATGGTCGTGTCCCCTTTTTTAAACGTCAACACAATGTCAGCTACGATAAAAGCGTTCTTTAATCGCGCTTTATAAATATATTTTCGATATAACTTCTTCATCATCACATGAACCCCCAAATAAATTTTTGGACAAGGTCCCACATTAGCCAAAAAAACGATCCTGCGGTTATGACACCTAAGATAAAACAAGTAAGGTTATGGACCATTTCAGACTCAACATACTTTCCTACCTTCAGCAATTTACTTTCAGTTGCTGAAGCCGCAATGATTGTACTTCCAACGACACCCACAATAATTAAACCACTCATGTCATCACCTCTAAATTAGTTTGGTTGGCTTGCCGAAAAGATGAAAAAAGAAGTGAGAGAAAATCCCTTATTAAGAAACAGAAGAATCCTTTAATAGATAGGCTTGAAACAGCTATTAATATATTAGTGGAAATATATCAGCTACTATATTTGCTAATATATCAGTTAACTCTTCAATGCTTATATCACTAATATATTAGTAAGGGTTGTACATAAAAAGTTGTCCACCAAAAATTTATTTCAATAACACCAAAAACCTTTGATATATCTGAAAGAAATATTTTGCAGGACAAACATGCTTAGTTATCGAAGTGAATATACTGGTGATGTGGACATGAAGTGGAAAAATAATATTGATCTCTATGTAGAAAAAAGTGGACGCTCAAAGAAATTTATCGCAAAACAATTAGGTATATCAGCAAATCAATTTTTGGCTTGGAGACAAGGAAAATACTTTCCACCAGTTGACAAAGCAATGCTATTAGGAGAATTATTAGATTGTACTGTATACGATCTATTTGAAAGGACAGATGAAGATTGAAGAAGTTTTTAGTAATGCCAATATTGGCAGCCATGTTATTAGCAGCATGTGGAGGGAATGAAGTTTCTAAAGAAGAATCAAGTGGATCTTCTACAGAATCAAAGGAAACTGTTCAAAAAGATGTAGAAAAGAAAGATGAGCCTACTCAAGAAGAGCTAGATGCTAAATTGAAGAAAGAAGCTACAGACGCAGATTTCGTTGAACTAAATGTAGATAACCCTCCAGAAGGCAAGAAAGTAAAAGCTACAGGTGACGTTTCTATGGTTAGTGGAGATGGTGTGGGAACTACATTTACATTAACAACTAAAGAAGGCGACGGGTATGGAATGTATACCATCAACAACTTTTCTTTAACAGATGTTCAAGAAGGTGATAAAGTCACAATCTATGGTACTACTATTGCTGAAAAGGCTGACGATGGCAGTCCACAAATTAACGCAACGATAATTGAATAATAAAAAAAGAGCCCACTACTCAACATGAGTATGGGCTCTACCTTTTCCGCCATCAAACAGAAAAGGATTTGCTAAGGGGATTGTTTGCTATCAGGGGAGATAACAAAGGGTCTCGACAACATTACATTGTCAAACAGTAAAGTGATGATAGTAAAATAACCATCGTTATAAAGTGTACTCCTGTAAAATACACCTGTCCACAATTCTGCTTTAGATGTTCTTCTTCATTCCGCAGTTAGTACATTCACGTAGAAGTTTGCCCCCACCTACGCTGCTTTTGAACTTAACGCTGCCGCAGTTATCACATCGGCCAGAAATTTTATCTGGTAGATCAGCGTATTCATAAACCTTTGTTACATCTATATTTGCGTATTTGTCTTGTATAGTATTCACGATAAACCCTCTATAAAAAATAATTACTATGAAACAATGAAACTCCTATAATCATAGGAGTTTCATTGTACTCAATATAATTTTTTACCTTTCTTGTTTTTAAACCATCCAACAACTTCGGAAAAGTTTTTAACAGGAGATCGATATGAACTCTTGGAAACCATATCATTCAAAACTAAGTCTGCGTCTGCAGCTGATAAAATTTGATTATTTACAGCATCATACAAAATCCCTAAACTTCCCATTAAAGGTATCTGATTTCTTTCACAAAACTTCCTAGCAGCTGCCATATCATCGCAACCTACAGTATAACCGTTTATTTTTGCAATCGCCATTACTGCTGACTCTCCTGGCCCAAACTGCTTTGTTAAGCTAGCAAAGGTTGTGAAAATCTCTGTATGATCAACGTAATTGATGCTAAATTGCTTTAGCCAACCACTAGAAAGAGCTTGCGTAAGAGGGGTTTGCATCTTTGACACTTTAACACATTCTGTCACCACGTCTGAAGGAATAATTATTTTATCTGTATACAAGGCTTCAAGTATGTCGAACCTTCCAGTAAATCCATACCTGGAAACAATTCCTGTATCTATTACAAGAGGAGGTTGAGTAAGCATAATTAATCTTCCTCCCCTTCAATAAATACACCTAACTGAGAATGTATAATTTCTTCATCAAAGATATACCCTATATCTTGAAGGTATTCATTCATCTTAATTTCGCTTATTTCATCACTATCATAGGCTTTTCTTACCTTTTCAATGTAACTTTGAGAAAAAATATTCTTACCATCTTTCCCATAAATATCAGTTGGATATCCATACCTTTTAGCTTCTTTTGTAATATGAATTTGACAATAATGATCAAATTCATATTGATTGATAAGCTCAAGACTGTACAACCGGTAGAGCATTGCACGCCAACTTACTTTAAAATAATGCTGTAGATATAAAATATCTTGGGTATCAAGTTTGTCAAATTTGCCTTCGGTACGCAAATCTACATGCTTAAAAATACCATCTTCAGGCATCAAAAAATGAGAAGCAAATGCATCTGCTAATTTCTCAATTTCTAGGTCTTGATTGTACTTATTTACAGCACAAACCCCACCCATAATGTTCTTGTCAAAAAGAAAATGAGAGAGCTCATGAGCAGCTGAAAATATCTGGTGACCAACTGTTTTACTTGAATTAATAATCACCAAATGAGTGTCCTGCGCGCGCATAAACATTGCTGACGCTTTCCCACTAAAAGGTTTGGCAAATAAATATATACCCTGATTTTCTAACAATTTAAAGATATCTGCTATAGGCTCATCACCTAAACCTAACTTGTTTCTAACTTCATTTGCTCTTGTTTTAGCTTTTGAAATAAGCGATTGCATTAATTAATCAATCTCCTCACAAATTTCATTAATTTGACGAATATTAATTAGGACTTTACGTGCCCAATTAACTATTTCTTGATCTTCACCTTCAAGTTCATCTGCTCTAAAAGCAAATTTAATGTCAATACTGTCGGAACTTGTATCACTGACTAAAGAATCAATTGAATAACCGTATAAATTTGCCATTTGGGTTAACAAAAGAGTATCAATGGGACCATTACCTTTTTCAATATTAACTAATTTTTGTCGACTAATGTTCAAGTCATCTGCAGCAACTTGCTGAGTTAAACCACTAGATTTTCTAGCGTCTTTTAATCTTAACCCTAAATCAACATGGGTTAACATCATAATCACCTCTTCTATTGTAGGTTAAGTATATTGTACACAAAACAAAACAAAAAATACAGCTTTTATAGTTGGATGTCAAAAAAAATATACATTTCAACTATGTATACCTATTATAACGAACGAATGTTCTTGTTTCAAGTAAATAAAAAGCCCCACTCCTAAGAGTAGGGACTTTGATTAATAACCTTTAGATTTCAAAACAGCTTGTAACTTATTCTTTGTATTTTGGCCATAAATCCCATCAACTTCATATGGCAAGTAAACCTTTTGGAAACGTGTCACAGCATCCTTTGTTTTAGCTCCATAAATACCATCAGCTGTACCACATTTAAAGTTAACAGCATTCAATGCATTTTGAAGCTGCGTAATTGCTGCTTTATCTGTTGAACCTGTTTTAAGTACTTCAGATGGTAAAGGATACTTATATGCTGATTGCTCTTTTTTTGGCGTTTCAGGAGTAGGTGTATACGTATTTTTTGCAGTACCAAACTTAATTGTTTGACCTACTTTTAATTGAGAAGGTTTTACATCAGGATTAGCTGCAATTAAATCTTCAACAGTAATCCCTTCTTTTCCATCTTTTAAAGCAATACTCCAGAATGTGTCGCCTTCTTGAACAGTATATAGACCTGGTACTAGGTCAGGTTGCTTAACTACCGGAAGCATATCAGATAATACGTCTTTAAATGCCTTATTATAATCAAACACGCAACATGCTTTCCAAGAGTAGCCTGGCATTTCATTGTGGGCCTTATCGTATTTACCAATTCCATCAGCCATTAAAGCTTTGTGTAAGTCGATAATAGAGCGAATAGTCGCTTCACTAAGCTTATCAGTGCGGTAATCACCAATAACACAGATACCAAGTCCAATTGTATTACTATTACCAACGTGGTAACTACGCTTACTAATGTCTACACAATAATAAATAGCAGCCTTACCATTAATGATTGTGTTCGGATCAATAACTAGATGATACGCGATTTCTGGCCAACCGTTTGTGCCAACGTGAAAATTTGCAAAGGAAACAATATTAGAGCCTCCTGCAGATAATTTTGTTAATGAGTGATGCCACACACGTGTTGTAATGGATTTAACCCCATTTGCTCGCTTTCCGTATGATCCTTTACTCGGTAACTTTCCTCTTTTATCAACTAACTGCGGTAATTGTTGAAATTTATAAGTCATTCTTCTTTTCCTCCTTATTTTCTTCTTGAATCACATGCAATTTATCTGTAATTACACTAGGCACATTTAACCCAAGCTGAGCGCAGTTTTCTACGATACTCACAATCTCGTACAAGATAAAGTAAGTGATTGTAGCACCAGCAACATACCCATTTAAGCCGAATACTTGGTCAATGATATTTGCTACTGCCATTAGAGTAAAGATGCCGATTTTGCGAAAATACCCATACAAAGCACTTCTGCTACGTAATCGCTTGTTTTTTATCGCCTTCATCACCCCTGTGACGATATCGCAAAGCATTAAAATAGCCAGTAAGTCCACAAACTTAACTTGTCCAAATAAATAGGTGCGAATTGGCTCCCACTGTGATAATTGTAAAAGTAAATGTTCCACGTTATTGCCCCCTTATATAAAATAAAAAGAGGACTAACTCAGCCCTCTTTCCTTTGTTACGTTTTATTTTTCTTTTTTGCGCAATTGTCTCCAATTGTGCAGTAACACCTTGTATATCTTCTTCTGTTTTCTTCATCTTCGATAACGCTACTTTACCGTAATCAGCCATATTTATTCCTCCTTTTTAAAATAAAAAGAGGACTATAATTAGTCCTCTTTACAAGTTATTACTTTAATATTTCATACGCTTGCTCAAAAATTTGATTGGCGATTTCTTTATGCCCTTGATCGTTAGGATGCCACCCATCACTCTCATTACCAAACAAATCTTTATACCCTTTAGGCCCAAACGTATCATTTCTTCCATACCAAATAGATTGGATATTAGCAACTGGAACACCTGTCTGTTTTCCAACCTTTTCAATTACAGCGTCATATTTAAAAGATCTTTCGAACAGACCCCAAGTTGTAACTAATATTATCTTAGGTGGTTTTTCTTGCGATTTTAAAGTATTAATTACGTGTAATAGTCTTTCTTCAAACTCTTCAGGTGTGGAGTAAACCTTCTTAAAATTTTCATCAGAATCATTCGTCCCGAATTCAATAGTTACAAGGTCTGGTTTTTGAGCAATAACTTTCGGTAAATTGGGAATTCCGAAATCTTTTAACCCTGTTCCTCCTTCAGTTGCACCATCTGCGACTGTTACACTATACCCTAAATTTTCTTCAATTAGTTGCGGTAAAACAGCTGTGTACTTTTTCTCTTTCGTTGTCGCGTGAAGTCCTAATGCTAGGCTGTCACCCATAGGTGAATATATTAACGGTTCACCTTTATGTTTATTATAAATTCGTTTCTTTTCTTCTTCTGCTTCTTTAATCTTCTTTTGTTCTAATGCTTCTTGCTTTTCGTTAAATTTATCTGCCACCACTTTATCTTCTGCAATAGTATTCTTCACTTCTGTTTTAAAAAGTATATAGTTAAACCCTATAAAAACAAAAGTGAAAACAGTTAATAAAAGTAGTGTGATAGTAATTTTATTTCCTCGCAAAACTAAAAACCTCCAAAAGTAGTAATTACTACTAATATACTACTTTTTATTTTTTTATAAAGTTTTTTTGCAATTTAAGATGTATTTTATCACTATACATTGTTACCATTCGAATCAACCCATCCATTATTGGAGGCATTGCGCCATATCGGTTTGTTTAACGTAGTATCGAATATCATAGCACCAGGCTGATAGTCTGTATAATTTGGTCTATTAGCTGTTGTAAAAGCACCTGTTGAAATAAACCCATTGAAGAAACCTTTTTGCCATTTTGCCCAATGCGCTCCAATATCCCTAGGCGCGTTCGTGTTCGGAGCAAGTAGAGCACTGATAAAAATATAGTCTTTTGCAACTAAATCCAGGGAAGTTTTACTTGAATCACCTACCCTAACATTGTCACCTCGAGATTTAATCAAATGATCTGTTAAGAAATCAAACATGCTTACCACAATAAAACCATAGAAGTAAACATATCCGTTATCCTCACTATTTTTGATTTGAACAGAATTATAACCTCGTGATGTAACTCGTACAGCATCATAAATAAAATTACTCATTGATGTGTACGGATAATCCAATATGTGATTTTCGCCCTTTTGATAATAAATTGCATTTGGTGGTTTTTCTTGAGTTGATTGACTACTATCACCTTGTACTAAAGAGGTTACAGGATAAGGTGCTTCTGCTCGGTAATTTAACTCAATTGAACATCTAGCATCACTTGTCACTCTAAACTGAGGAATCAATAATAAATCATCCTCTTCTGCGTAAAACCCAAAGCTTATTTGACCTTGACCGCCTAGTCTAACCGCAATCCCTTGTCCTTTATTGTCACCAGAACCAATTGGGCTTTGAGTGTCATTAATGAAAGAGATATCTCCTTTTCTTGCCCAATGGTTATAGTTAGGATCAATAATTAAATGTCTACCAGATTTTAAAGAAAGTGGATCGGTGACTGTTCGCGTCCCGGTTAATACAGAAGCAGCTTTTGCTCCTAAAACGTAATACCCTTTCCCGTTAAAATGGACACCATCAGATTGTATAATTTCACTTGTAGCATATCCATCAAAAAACATAGTTGTGTCGATAACAGGGATACAAAAACGCTTTCCAAGTTCTTTCAACAACGCTCCATAAGTCCCTTGCCAATGTGAATACCCTCTCTTTTTTGGTGGTGTAAAGATAATAACAGCACTTCCCCAATCTAAGATACGCTTGACTAATTTATAATAATGTTCAATGTTAATTAGAATATCGTTTTCTAGCCACGTATCATTAGTACCTAACTGAATAATATGGAAATCAGCATTAGGATTTGTTGTCCAACGATTATACGAGGATTGCGCTGTATCACCGTTGCGACCACGTTTTAAGATTGTCGTGGGTTTCCCCATCTCATTTAAAGCTGACTTCAATACTTCTGGGTATGTGTAAGCACCAACAGGCGTATCTGTCGAAGCTCCTTCTACATAGGTAGTATCTGCAGTATACGGTCGTCTATCTGCACTCTCTGTGTCTTGCCCATTAGTTAAACTATCACCTTGGCATACACCTCGAATACTTTGATTGTTTGCTAATTTATTCATTAACGCTGCCATTGCTTTGACTTGTTTAGCGCTATATGTTTCGTTTTCTGATGCAATAGACTTTAAAATCATTTGTTCGTTATCTAATCGTTCTTTCAATGTATTTGCAGTTACATTGTCGACATTTGTTCTAGCTTGTGCTGCTTCAACGCTTGAATCACCTTCAATAACTAAATTATCGAGTTGAGATTTAACGTTTTCTGCTATATTTATTGCAAGGTCAGAATCCATTTTTGAAGAATTAGCTATTTTTACAGCTTCATCTAAGTTCACTTCTGTTTTTGTTATGTCGCGATCAATATCTCGCAAGTTTTGTTCGTATTCTTCCTCGAAGTTAGCGTCCCATTTATTTCGTGGTGGTCTGTATCTCATATTTTTCCTCCTTAACTTAAAAATAAAAAAGAAGCATTAGGAATTAGTTAAAGAGCCAATTAGCTTCTTCATCTCTTCCATCTGCTTCTTCATTTCTTCTAGTTGTTTCTCAGTAGTAAGCTTCTCTTCTTCTACAGGAATAAGAGTTGTACTCTCTTTCTGTTTTAGTTCACCATTACTTATATAAAATTTATCTAAATTTGCAATAACAATTTTAGATACCATGAAAAAATAACGAAAAGGACTTGTCGGAATTATGTCTGTTCCATAAATTACCCTTGTCATATTTCCACTTTCGTCAGCATCACAGTACAGTTGCGTCTTTCCTTCTATCATATTTATCCCTCCAAATATGTACGAATAACACGTACATAGACTTTATTACCTGTGTAGCCACTTCTAAATCTCACATAAATTCCTGTTTCATTACCAGTAGGAGGACCTAAGTCAACTCTAAGTAGTTGACCAACTGTGTCTTCAGTAGCAGTCGTTTTATAAGCTGCTAGGGTTTCTTGTGTTCCTTGTTTTACAACTTCAACTGTGGCTTCATAACGAGGGTCAGATGTTGTTAGTCCTAAGAAAACGCACAAATATCTACCTTCATGACGAAATGCATAATACTGTGCATTCTGTAATTGGTGACTTGACGTTTCAAATCCGTATTGCACTTGTCTTACTTCATCCCCCATAAAGAATGGTTGATGAGCTGATAATGAGAACTGATAACGTAAAATACCATCTTGGATAACTGTATAATCATCTTCTCTTCTTAACCTTAACGCTCCACCAGAAATATCAATAAAACCCGGCTTAATTTTCACATATTTCCGCTGATCAGTTGGATCCATAGCCATAAATTCATTACCATCCCAAAAGAAATAAGACTCTGTACCGATGATTTGAATGTGATTCGTATGAATAGCACCAGCTGTAAGAAGATTTGTATTTATCCCTAGTGCTGTAATAGCATTTTCGAATGTTTGTCCTCCATCAGTTGAAATCCCTAAGCCAGCACTATTCAACAGAACAACTAAATTTTTATTGTTTTTACTAACCGCAACAATACCATTTTCAAAAATCAATTCTGTCTGAGCACTTAATAATGCTGCTGTTGCTAATCGAATGGCTTCTGGTAACACGTTATAAGGGATATTACCTCGACCTGCAAATAAGTCTTGCAGCTGTTTAACGGTATTGCTCAATTGTGACTGGTACGATTCTCGAATGCTTTTATTTGATATTGTGACTTTCTGTGAAATTAATTCACCCTTTGAATTAAAGGATTCACTGATATTGACAATACGTGTTTCGATATCTAAATTCAGACGATCATCCATTAAAAAGATTCTATCGCCCTCATTTGGTGCATCTTGATAGCCTTGCGCTTGCAATTCAGCAACATCGACGGTAATCGAGACCACCAATGATTCATCTATACCTTTTTTTACTGCATTAAATAAAGAAGATTCAACAGTATAACGCTCGTCACGTACAGGTGGTGCATGTCTAATTCCGATGCCTGGAATAGATGCTAACGGACTTGTATACGTGACATGTAACCCGTCTTTTCCAAATCCTTCACCATACGTAGAAAAGTCTGTTGAGTCCTTTTCAATTGTGATGTCTTTTAGGTTGAGGTTACGATGATAAACAAAATCTGTATCCTGTCCAATTCGAGTACGGATATAGACGGTATTTCCTACGATTTCAAACTCTGCCTCGTACGTTTCTAAAATTTTTTGAAACAAATCTAATCGTGAGGAGTCACCAAAGTTTTCTAAATCCTTTGCACCAAACGAGTCTACAATGACAAAATTGTATCCACTGCCATTAAAAACAAAGTTCATACGCGCTTGGATTGTCATAGATCCTGTATGCGTTTCGTACTTCCAACTATTCCGCATATCAACAAAAAAGCGATGGACAGCTTTAAGCTCCCACACCGCTTTTTTACCTCTTGCCTTCGCTCTTGGGATGACAACCTCGTATTCATCGTCATCAAATCCTACTTTCCAGCAAGTATCAATATTCTTAAAGTAGTCCTCATTCCATTTTTCTTCGTAGAGTGTGAGTGAGATAGACTTTTCACCATTAATACCACGCTCACGATCTACTGCAGCCTGTAAAGGATATTGCTCACCTTGTAAGTCTTCTATATACATTGTGTCCATCTCATCACCCCTTGTAGTAGAAACGGAAAGCAAACTGAACGTTTTGAATGCTCGTAGTTCCATTTATTTTAATATCATTCCAACCAGGTTTTAATGTGATAACTTGTCTATTAGTAGAACGATAGATACTCAAATTGTTCTTTTTAGCCTTAAACCCTAACTTCACCGTATCACTTGATGTTAACGCCCCATCATACCTCCATTTATCACCTGTCGTTTCATTAACAAGCTCTATATAATTACTACATACAGCCTGAATAGTAATCTCCATATCGCAGTAAAAAGGGTTAATCGTGACGTTCCCGGGATTATATACACGAAATGATGAAGTATTAAAGGTATATGGCGTGTCTTCTGCTATCAGCCCCATTCCCATCTGCCACCAATCTTGATCAAAAGTTTGTGGTGTTAACGAAGTATTAATAGACTCTGCATAAGGAAGCTCATATGTTTCGAATGGCACTGTAAACGTACTAACGGATGGATTAATTCTCTCTGGTGTCCATTCAGCGCTTACTACAACTGGCCAACGTTTACCTAATTGTTCTTCTTGCACAATATATAGCAGACGACTAGGATCAAACAATTCAAACAGTTCACTTACAAATAAAGAATGAGTATAAAAATTAATAGCTTCAATAAAAAACTCCGCTTCACATCTTCTTGGACCGTGTTCTGATCCGTTGCGATTAATACCTGGTTTACCAGATACGGAATCTGTATAGTGGTTAGGGGATAATGCTGAAGGACGAAAGCTCAACCCTTGTAATCGATAATCTACTAAATTGATTTCTGTCATTTCCTTATCAAATATCCTAATCATTACTTATTCCCCCAGATTGCACGTATACTTCCATTGATGGCTTGCTCATCTTCAATGAAATCAACTAACACTTTTCCGTCAATTTCTGCTGTGAAACTAGAATTCTTAGAAGCTATTATTCGTAGTAAATCGTTTTGTTCTTTTAATAAAGCTAATTCTTCTTCATTTCCAAAGTCTGAATACTGAATATTATTAGAGTGAGAATGACTTGAAATAGCTAAAGCTTGGTTACTATCATCAAACATCCCTAAAGCCTTCCCTGCTTGCGTCCACAATGTTTTATTACGGTCACGATATGCCGGCTCTGTCGTTAAAATAAACTCTGGATAACCATTCTCCGCTAATGTAGCAGCTTGTGGATGACTAGCTATACCGCCTTTAAAGTAAGGTTTATAGCCGCCACCGCGTGACATAGATTTAATACCTGGATGTCCCATTACACCGCCGTAACGACCGTCCATATAACGAATAGCTGCTAGAGCTGAATCAAGGGGATTACGGCGATTTCCATGCCCCGGCATCATCCATCTTTTAAAAGTTGACCCTATCACTTGGAATAAACCAACCGATGGATCTCCACGTTTGGCGTTAATGTCCCAGTTATTAATCGCATTCGGATTAAAACCAGATTCTTTTTTAGCAATTGTCATTAATGGACCTAATAAGGACATCGGCTTATTCAATATCTTTAATGCTTGAGTGATAGCTGCACGAGCCATTGCTGCACCTTGACCAGCATACTCTTGCCCTAAGCCAAAACCACCAAAACTAAAGTTATCAATGAGGCTTTGAATCTTATCTAATGCCATATCTTTAATCGCTTTTGTTGGACTACCGGATGCTTTCCGAAACCAAGCAGGAATTAAACTATCCTTAAAATCGGATACTTTGGAGGTAACGGCATCCCAAAGTGCACTCGGACCTTTCATTATGGCTTCAAAATAATCACCTACACCGTTTTCATAGCCAGGAAAGCCATAGTTTTTTAGTAACTTTTCAGTGTGATGATTGGGAAGTACGCTAGCTCCTTTACGTAAATAACGCATTTCAGCTCCATTAGAACCTGATAAATAAGTTCCGATGCCAGGCTCATGAATAAGTTCACGACCTTTTTCGGATACAATGGCTAAACCACCAGGATGTCCACTAGAGGGTGTTCCTTTTGCATAAGCACCTCGTACAACACCCTTTTGAACACGTGGCGCACTAGATGATTTTGATTTAGACTTTTTCTTTTCTTCTTTAATACCAAAGATGCCTTTAATGCTCGTCCAAATACTATCAACTTTATTCCACATCATATCCCAACCAGAATTAACTTCACCTGTTTCCCAATTAATTTTGTCAACGTGCTCTTCGGCTTGTCCTTGCGCTTCTTTCACAACTTTTTTATGCATATCTTCTGCTGTGCTGACTGCGTTATCACGAGACCTTTCAGCTTCTTTTATTAAACGATTGGCTTGCTCAGTCGTTAGCTCGCCGGTCACATCACGCATATACGTAATTTGCATAACCGTATCTTTATACTGTTTTTCTGCTTCTGCTACTGATTTATCACGTTGTTTGATGGAATTTTGCACAACTTTTGCCGCTTGCTCTGCCGTGATTACACCTGACTGTTCTTTTAAGTTAGAAAGAATGAACTTTTGTTCTTCCGCACTTTTACTCATTGTTTGAACAGCCATTGTACGCATTTGTTCTTGAATCCCGTTAATTGTAATCTTTTCAGATTCAGTTAATGCACGTTTTTGTTCTTTGGCTGTATTCATAATTTCTTGGATTTTTGCTTCATATTCTTGCACTTTTAATTGCTTATTCGCATGATTATCATTCATTTTTTTTAGTACATTTGCTTCTTCTTCCGCTGTTAAGGCTGATGTATTAGCAAACAAATTTTGTGTTTTCTCCAATTGTTTCGCATGATTTTTATCCATGGAAGCTAGTATGCTATTCCCCATCTTGTCATACTTACCAACTAAGCTGTTTAAATTCTCATCTGTGATCACTTCCTGCGTAGCAAACATATTAGTAAGAGCCATCGAAGCATCTTCATCCATTTTCAAATAAGCTCCTACAGCCTTTTGAGTACTCTTGGATACTTCATCACCAAATATTTTTGACTTGATTACAGGCTTGTCTAACTCTTTATCTAATACAACAGCAGCTGTTCCAAGCGCAACTACAGATGCAATTGCTATACCAATTGGTCCTGTCAAAACGGATGCTGCTGTAGCGAGTACACCAGCACCGCCTGCCGCTCCTGTCATTGCACCACCAGCAATCGCAGCACCTCCACCTAATCGAGCAATCCATGGGACAACTTTACTCGCACCAGATGCAAGCCACCCAAAGGTTTTTACAAGTGGGCCACCGACAAATAATAACCCTCCAATTGCTAACGTTGCATCTTGAGCAACAGGGGACATGTTATCAAATCTAGTAGCAACAGATTCTACAGCCTTTTCGATTTTAGGCAAATGACGCTCCGCCATTTCTAATAGGATTTCTCCTAACGGTTCCAAGGCTTCTTGTGACTCACGCCATGCAGCTTTTACACGCACACCAAATGATTCTTCGATTGCTTTAGATGTTTTCTGCATAGATCCATCGACGCCTTTTAACTTACCGTCAATTCCACCAAGGGCGTACATCGCATCAGATTCAAGATCTTCCCACTTGGTTCCATACAAATCGACACCAATTTGATTGGCTAAAGTTTGGTCATCCATACCCTTTAGCTCTGATAAAACCGCGTTTGAGACATCTTTAACGGTTGATTTACCTACTAGATAATCCTTCCACACCTGTTGAGTGCTACTAGACAACTGCCCCATCGCTTCAGACGTCGTTTTAGAGCCGTCTTTTAAACGAATTTGCATTTCTTTCATCGCATCGTTGATGTAATCTAAGTTATAAACACCAGCTTCACTACCGTTTATAAGCAATTGAAAATACTCATCAGCTGAAAAACCCATCTTCGCAAACAAAGGTGCATATTCACTCAAGTTATCAAACATTTCATTTGAAAAATTGAGTCCATTCTGAGCACCATATGCCATTAAATCAAAAGCCTTCTTGGAGTCAACGCCAAAACCTTTCATGACGTTTCCCCCAGCTCTAGTTACTTCATTCACATCCGCTTCAAATACATCCGCTAATACTAATGCGTCTTTTGTTACTTTTTTTAATTCACCGTCATTTAGTCCTTTAATATTGTGTTTAACTTGTACGAGACCACGAGTGACATCTTCCATGCTTTCGCCGAATCCGTCGCTCCAGATGTCCCTAGCTTCTTTTGTTAGCTTTTCAGCCTCTTTGCCCGTCACACCTAACTGAGCTTGGATGCGAGCCTGAGAAGAATCAACGTCATTCGCTATTTTTAAAAGCGCTGCACCTATCCCTGCTACTACTGGCGTAAAAGCACTTCCTGCAGCACCTGCTTTTTGACCTAGCTCATCCATTTGCTGAGCAGCTTCATCTGCTCGCTTTTTTAAGATGTTCAGCTGATTCGATTCGTCTTCAATCTTGTCATTAACACCTTTTAAAGCTTTCTCTACTTTACGCATTTGTTCAACGGCTTTCCGCTGACGTATAAGCATATTTTGAGCTTCTTTTGAGTTTTCACCTTTCGTACGAACTAACTCTTCATATCGACGATTTAACTCTTGTACACGCGTTTGTTGGATTTGAAATTGTTGAGTAAGATTTGCTGATTTTGTTTTTAACTGATCTAAACCATTTTCAAAGTTTCCAAGACCAGATTCAGCAGCTTTCAAATCAGCATCGAGGAGTTTTAAACTACGATTAGTAGCTGCCATATTCTTTGTAAAATCGCCGCTATCCAAAGCTAAATTAACTTTCAAACGTCCTACTTCACCGGCTCCCATTACCATATTTTCACCTCCAGTTACCAGATTTGATCAATGTAGACTTGCTTTGATTGTTTTGTTTCAGCTTGTTCCATGTACAGTTCAAAAAAGAAATGAATGTCCATTGCATCTAATTCATGAAGCTTATATCCTTGCTTCATTAGATCTCTGTACATTTTCTTAAGATTCTTGTACAGTGTCTGAGGGTGTGGGAGGCTCTGTCTCCCCACTTTCTGATTGGTCATCTTTTTCATATGGATTTACAGGACGTAAACCTTGAGCAAGCATAATAAACTCCGCAATCTTGATGAAAAAGTTATCTTCCGAATCAATATCAATGGCTAATCCGTTGTAAAAATCATCGATTGTAAATTGATTGCTATACGACTCACAAATCATTTGTACCACTTCATCTAGCTCATCAGGTGTTGGGCTATTAAAATCCACTCCTCGTTCTTTTAGCGCTAAAAACTCACGGTAGATGCGACCAGAAATGAATGGTTTGCCGAATTTAATAGGCTTGCCGCTCATCATTAATGTTAAATTCATATTTCCCTCTCCTTTTCAATTAAAAAGACGAGCAAAAGCTCGCCTTTCATTAAGGTGTTGTTAATTCAGTTGGATCAATTACTTCAGTAAACCATTTTGCAATTACCCCTTCTGGAATGTCAGTGTCCGTATCATGCACATCAATATCCGACGCTTCGTCATAATTCCGCTCAATAAACGTCCCAGAAATGGTTGGTGTTTTTGGTTCAGGTGATTCACCTTTCGTACCATGTTCCATACTTGGGGCTTGAAACTTGCCTTTATACAGCCATACATATTTATAGCTTCCATCTGACGTTTCCGAGCGAAAGCCTAATGCTAAGTAAGGCGCTTTGTCCGTCTTTTTACGAACTAAAATACCATTTATAATTTCATGACCTAGCCATTCAGCTTGTACTTGTTTAGGTAGGTGTGTAATACCGATTTCAATTGTTGTGACGCCTGTGCTTGTTGTTACCGCAACCACTCGGTCATCCGCATAAATTGGCGTAGCCGAGGAACCTCGGTTAATATTTGCTGAGATAGCAGGGGCAGCTGGTTTTACAACATCATAGGCAACACCTGTTTTATCATCACTTACTAATACTGCGTATACTAAATCTTTCAAACCAACAGACGCTTGAACTTCTGTCATGTACTATTCCTCCTACATACTTTTTTGGACAAAAGAAAAACGCATAGCCTTGTGATAGACCTGCGTTTCTTTTTCATATAAATCAATGGCACTTCTTCGGGTAAAACCTGCAGATACCAACGCTTCTTTCACCTGGTTTACTAACGATGTATACACAGTTGGATTTTTCGTCCATACGTCAACTTGATAAAAATATTGCGTTAACTGCTCTTTGTCATCTGCATGTAGAGCTGAGCCTTCGTTGTATTGAAAAAATGTAACATACGTATCTAAATCGCCAGGGTAATGAATAGGATAAACAGGATAGTTTAAAGGTTGCAATGTACTCATAATGAGTTTGTTCATACTCATAATTTACTAAGCTCCTGGCGAATAACCTGAGCCATTGCAGCTTGAACTTCATCTTTTACCGCAAGAAAAGCTGGCTCAATAAAAGGCTGCGCATCCATTGTAGAAGTTCCATACTCAAGAAACCTTGCGTAAAAGGCATTCTTGAAATCTGGCCCAATATCAATATAGCCTTGAACTACTTTGGACACGATAATATTTTCCGCTAAATTCCCTGTTCGTTCAGGCGTACGCTTAATAATTTCTCGTTGCAGAATCTTAGCACCAGCTTGCAGCGCCTTTTCAGCAATACGATCACCTAACGTTTCTAGCTTTTTTAATTCATTCATCAGGTTCTTCATTCCTACCGTATTCATACTCATGGCACATACCTCTTACATACTAATTCAATTTTTTCACCCTTATCATACGTACGATACACGTCATACATCTTGCCTTGATATTCAACTTGTGGTTGTCCATTATAGTCAAATGAAAAAAGCTCAAACATTTGTTCAAGCTTCTCACCTGCTTGTGCAGCAAAATAAAACTCGCTGCTTTTTACATCTTTCTTGTTCACAAAAACCTGCTTCTTTTCAGGTTGATCACTACCCGGTATTGGATAGCCATCCTCATTTTGTTGCTCTTCACCCGGAGTGATTAGAAAAAGCACATCACGATATAGCATGATAATCACTCGACTGACTTAAATGTATTTTTAATGATTTAAATGACTCATTAAGCTTTTCGTAATCTGGATTATCAAAACCAAAATTGGCTTTGACGTACGTAATGATAGCTCGTTTAATTAATGGATCGCTGTCATCCATCGCTTTCTCGCCTGAAACCCCAGCTTCTATCAATTCTAAGCGTGCAGCCTCAATTAAATCGATTATTTCATCATCAAAAGCAGCATTGCTCACACGCAGAGATAGTTTCGCTTTATCCAACATTACTCTTCACCGCTTGTCATTAACTTAATTGCTTGATCTTTGCCTTTAATCTTCTCTCCATTTGGCAATTCATAGTAACCACCACCAACATGACGCGGAAAAAATGACTCGTCTACCGATTTCTTGATATAGCCAAGTTCTTGTAATACATTAAAACGTTCTTCATCTTCTCCTTCATACACTTCACCTGGAGAATAGCATGTTAATGTTTCTTTATCAGTAAATGCTTTAATGACCATTGCTCTCATCAGTCCTCACTCCTTTTTAGATTGTTGCTGCTTTCTTCAGTACGACAAGCGAATTAATGTCAACTGCTTTTCCATCCACAATCATAATTGACTTTGTCACTAAATCATCCGTTTCATTATCTTCGTATTTTTTTACGCCCATTTGATAATTTGTATTTAAGATGTAATCTTTAAAGTTGTATAAGAAAGCAAACGGCGTTTCAGCTGTTGCTGTCGCGAAGCTATCAATATAGTTACAAAGAATAACGTTACGACCTAACAGTGTGCGTTCTGGCTTTCCAGAAATTCCGTACGTTACGCGTGCAATCGGCTGTCCAGTTGTATCAACCATTGATGCAAAGTTCATAAATGTTTTCTTTGTCATGCACCAAACAGCATTACTTTCATACTCCAATGGCAAAGCTGCTTCTGCATCTGTTAAAGTTTTATATTCGATTTTTGAGACATCTAATGCCTGACCGCTCAGTGGTGTTTCAGCAAGAATACCTTTTGGCTTGCCAATACCATCACCATTAATAATGGCTTGCTCAATAGCCTTTGTCATTGCTTCCACAACGTTATTTACTAAGGTTGTTTCAAACACCGATAGGGCCATAGTATCCACTTCAAGAGATACAGCTACAGCACAGCGCAGTTTGTGGTAATTGAACGTAATACTGCCTGTCGTTTTCTTTTGTTTTTCACTTCCCTCTCCTTCAGCTACCCATGTTGCTACTGGCTTAACGGCAGATGTAGGGACCGTCACACCGCCTTTAATGCTTGTACGAGTAACCAGTGGTAAAATCATTCCTACCGCTTCAATTTTTTCGATGATACGGTTTAATACTGTTTGTGGAATGACAGATCCAACGTCACCTGTTTTTGTTACAGTACGCAATTCAGCTGGAATCTCTTCACTACGCAATACATAATTCATAAATGCGTTTCGATACTCCATCGAATCTGTACCTAAATCACGTTCTTCTGTAGTCGATGTGTTAAAGGTTTGAATAGTACGTGATTCGGCACTTGTTCCATCGTTAATTGATGTTGCTTCTTGCATTAAACGCTGACGTCGCTCAATAGCCGTGGCAGCGTCTTCTAGTTCACGTAATTCTTGCTCTAATTCATCTAAATTGATATTTTCATCGTCACCTTCAAGAATTGAACGAATTTCTTGTCTACGCTGCTGAATACCTTCTAGTGTACGCACAGCAAAGTATTGAATATCAAATGATTTCATTAAAGGCTTAAACTCATATTTTAATTTCGTCATAGGGATTCTCCTTTTATAAATAAGTTTTTAACAGCAGCTTCTTTCGTAGCGACTTTTGTTGACGTTCTTTGATAAATGACTGATATGGATCATTACTTCTTGCCGATACTTGGCTATCTGGATAAGCCGGAAATGCTACAGGGCTAATTTCAATCAATTTCGCTGTTGTGATGGTACGAATAATGTTATCTCGGTCTGTTTCATCCCACTCCTCTTTTCGCATTTGAAAGCCAAAGCTCACACCTTCAACATCACCGCGACGAATGGTTTCTAACGTGTCATTACCAAGAGTAGTATTCGGCAAATCTAATTCAAACCGAAGACCAATATCATCTTCAAATAACCGCAGTGTGCCGTTTTTTGTACGCCCTAGTACTCGTGACGTATCATGACTCCAAAGTGCTAACTGATCGTCGGCTGTTAATGAATCCGCAAAAGCTCCTTTTCTGAACTGCTCTTTGAACCTTCTAAAATAGCCCATTGGATGGGATTTCATTTCCCACTTAACTGCATAACCAGTGATAATCTTTGAATCTGATTCATCTTCCCTAATTTCAATAGATGAAGCATTGATATTACGTTTCTCCGTCTTGTTCATCTCCATCACCTCCTTCATCGATGACATTGCCATCCTTAATCTGCGCAGTATCAAGTCGACGAACTGGCTTATCTCCACCTTCAATCGGTCCAAGTGATAAAATAGATCGCCATTCATTTGGCGTAAGAGCTCCCCTATCAACCATTTGTACAAGGTTCATTTTTGTAGACATAGAAGCATATTGTAGACTTGCAGCCTCAAAAATGATTTTATTTCCAAATCCTCGCTCACGACGCGTAAAAAGCTTCCTGGTAAATTCTCCAGCAAGCTGCATCGCTAAGGGCTCAATTTCTGATTCGTAATAAGAGTTCCATTCATCTTCGTTATATTTACTCTGAATAATGTTTTCGTTTGTGTTAAAAAAGCTGTAAATACGCTGAATGGTTTCTTGCATTTGCTTTGAATCCGGCACAAATGCTTCTGGCTTTACCTGTTCTAAGTCGTAACGTGGATCCGTTGCTGCAGCTCCACCGCTGTTACTATCAATAGATAAATAATCACTAATGAAAGTCTTTACTTGTAGCTTAATATCTTCTGGCTTCAAAACGGATTTAAACTTCATAATCCACTTAATCACAGCACTGTTTTGAATGGCTTTTACAATTCCTTGATCTGTAGTCGTCACAACCTGCATAAGTTGAGATAAAGCTTTACCCGGATGCTCACCGAAAAAATCATCTTCATGAAAATCCTTTCGTAAATGAATGACATCGCTATACGGCACGGTCATCCTCTTTCCATTCTTAAAATAAAAGGTCAGAAAGATATCTCCAAGCGAACCTTCTACCACATCAACTGAAACACAAGGAATTGGATAAATTTCAGTAGCAAATCCCATTTCATCACGCTTTATAAAGGCAAAGGCATTATGATTTAGCTCTAGCTGATTGACCAATTTCTCTTGCATCATTTGCCCCGTCATTAAAGGATTAGGTTCTTCTAAAATAAAACGAAGGTATGGATCCGGATTAATTTTAAATTCATTCGCATTATCTCGTATATGTTTAGCAATAAGCTTACCTACCGCCTTTGCTTTTGGCCGAATACATGAGCGTACAATATCGCTTTGAAACAACTTTCCATCCCAGGAATAAAAACCTCCCCCGTTATCGCTCACAAATTCAAAATGTTTAGTAGTGGTAGGCTGCTTCGTTTTGTTAAACATTTTTTCAAATAAACCCATTAATTCACCACCTTCCACTAAATCATATTTATATATTCATTCTTTTTTTCTTGTAAAATCACATAAGCATTTAACAACGCTGCCGTGCCATCAATTCTTCGACGCTGATTCTCCGTTTTATGAGGCTGAATATTTAAATTTTTATCCATTTCAATCGCGGTATTCGACAGGCACCATTTATCAATCGGGTTATTATTATAAATAACTTTATTCGCTTCTAAATCGGCACCTAATAAATACATAGGCCCTGATAAAGTCTTTTTACCTTGATACACAGGTATCATCGCTTCTTTCCCAAAATAACTCTGCATTTCTTCTACCCAGTAATCAGCTGACCAAGCATCATAGCCAATCCAAGGCAAGTAT
Source organism: Priestia veravalensis (assembly GCF_001457055.1). Lineage (NCBI taxonomy): Bacteria > Bacillati > Bacillota > Bacilli > Caryophanales > Bacillaceae > Priestia > Priestia veravalensis. The sequence continues at coordinate 26,728 of NZ_KQ758627.1, forward strand.
ACTCCCCATTCGTCACGAACTTCTAAAAACCATTCCGTTACAAACTTAGGGTGAACGCTGTTTCCAGGAGTCGTACGCAATAAGCCTGCATCGTGCCATAGATTATATGGAATTTTGTCTTCGTTCGTTCGCTTTTCTAACAAGTCTTCTGGCAACCAATACATCTGCAAGACATACACTTTTGGATCATCTGGAAGCATAAAAATAACCTTCGCTGCTGTAAGGTCTGTTGTCTTAGATAAATCACAACCACCGATACCGTATGAAGGTTTTAACTCCGTTAAATCGAATGTAGCACTATTATTTAATTGTTCGAATGTTAACCATGCTTCATTTGATGTTTCGCGAATATTGAAATCTTTTGTAAGCAAGTTTTTAACTAACAAGTGATTGGCTTTTGCTTTGTTTACTTTAGTTTCAAGCTGATCTATTTTTTTGATAGTACCTAACCCAGGATTGGCTTTTGGCCAACTTGCTGGGTCTGTCCACTCTTCTCGCTTATCCAGTTCATAAATAATGGGGAGAAAACGGTCGTCTTTGTATGCTTCTGGACTATCATCATCTAAGCCATTCAACAGCATAACCGCTTCATCATATTTCATATCATAAACAGATTCACGAACCGTTCCAGCAGTTGTAATCATAACAATAAGAGGCTGTTCACGAGACGAAGTACCATCCACAATAACATCATATAAGTTTTTGTCTTTCCAAGCATGGATTTCATCGAGTGAAGCACCATGTACATTCAGTCCATCTAGGGTATCGCTATCACTTCCCACAGGTTTAAACACACTATCATTAAAGTCAGCATTAAGCTCTTTCACTAACGCTTTAACTCGTTTGGAAAGAGTAGGCGATTTTTTCACCATTCTTTTTGACTCTAACCATACAATCTTAGCTTGCTGCTCTTTTGTTGCTACAGCATAAACTTCAGCACCGCCTTCTCCATCCGCTATCATTAAATACAAACAGATACCTGATGAGATTGTGGACTTCCCATTTTTACGCGCCACAATAAGCAGAATTTCACGATATTTCCTTGTACCATCTATTTTATGAATAAAGCCAAATGTCGCCGCTAAGAATGCTTTTTGCCAAAGCTCTAAAACGATTGGTTTCCCTGCCCATTTACCTTTTGAATGCTTACAAAAGTTCTCAATAAATTCAATCGCATGATTGGCTCTTTTAGCGCTATATTCATATACAGATTGTTCATCATACACATCCGCAGCCAACTTCTTATAAATTCGTCTTACTTTATCACCTACAGTAATATCGCCACTCTCAATCTTAGCCCAATATTCTAAAATTGGATTATATGCAAGAGGATATCTAATCATCTGTTGTTCACGAAGGTCTCAAAACCATCATCTACAGGTGGACTGTTTGTCTCTTTAGGCAATAAGTTAAACAGCTTTTCATAAGCAGTCGTATATCGATTGATCATAGCGTTATAAGATTTTTGCGCTGGGTTTTCAACAATCATTTGCTGAGAACCTTGTTTGAAATTGTAGGTGGGACCTTTTGTTTTAATGGAGTCTTCTAGTATTTGAAGGGTGATGGTCATAAAAGCAACTCGTTCAATTAAGCGTTGTGCTGCTTTCTTTTTTTCTTCCGATAAATCCTTGAAAATATGACTTAATCGCTCGACCTCTTGATTAATTAATTCATCCTGCTTTTTCTTCGCCAATTTCGCCATAAATTTATACCCCCCCTCATGTAAAATGCCCTGTGTATTTTTCGAAGGTCCCCCTTCGGTCCTTTGCCGACTGACTTTTGGCTTTTTGATAGGGGGGATACCATAAGGCACGATGCACTTCTTTTATGTCTTCTGTACAGGCATACCACTTTCGTCAAATATCACGCCCTGCACGGTCACACCATGCTTTTCATGATGCTCTTTGTTGTGGCAATCTTGGCAAAGATATTCTAATTTATTAAAGTTTAACGTTATGTTAGGATCATCAATATTATCTGGTGTTAAGTATTCTTTATGATGAACAATCTTACCTGGACCGCTGCACCTCTCACACAAACCGTGACGCATCTTTATATATGCAGCTCTGCACTTCAACCAGGCTGATGACTTGTAGAACTTCTTAGCGAATGGTTTCATTGTTATCTTCCTTCCTTATTGGGTGTATAAATAGTTATAGAAAGCATATAATCTATAAACTCCTACGTGATAAGGAGGTGAAAATGTGTTATTAGTTATTTATTTAACACTTCATATTAAATTAGTAACTGTTCCGCTACTAATTGTTGTTATCCCAAAGGATAATAAGCAATGAGGAACAGTAGAGATGATTGTTAATCATCTCTACACTAAATAGTAAATAAATTAACTAAAACACATTTTTCACATCCAATAAAAAAAGACATTGTTCATTAACGGACAATGTCTTTTTTGTATTAAACCTACTTATATCAACTTTAATTAAGATTACATCGCAGATGCATTACAATCTCATTATTTATGCACTTACGTACAGTTACTAACAATAATATTAATTTATTTATAACAAACCTTAATTATCTCTAAACAACACAGACCAACGTCTATCCTGTTTACAAATAGCCACTTAAGCTAACAAGTGGCCAATAACCTACTATTCAATTGTCAAGGAGCAGCAAGATCAGCAAGCATCTTAAATACCGCTATCTTTGTTACTTACCATATTACATGAGTTATACAGCAATGTTCTGCCGTCTTTCTGCCACTATTCTGCCACTTATTCATAACATGTTATTTCACATGTTATTAATTTACTTATAAAACCAATGATACTGGAATGACTTCACCATATCTTATATTCTGTTGCACTCGCCTAATCGCTCTAACCACTGTCACTACAAGGTTTATCGCATATCCCTTTTTGAGTGCACGCTACACTTATTTTTGATGCAGTTATAAGCAACACATCGTTAAATCTTAAACTTCATCATCGCTTTATCCATTGAATCTTGATTGATACCGATATATCTCAATGTAATTTGTGGACTGGAATGGTTGAACATTTCTTGCAGCATGGCTACGTCTTTTGTCTGTTGGTAAAAATGATAGCCGAATGTTTTACGAAGTGTATGCGTTCCTATCTCATTTAAATGAACATGCGCCGCTGCCTCTCTTAAAATCCGATATGCTGTAGAACGATCGATAGCTCTGTTTGTTCCTTGCCTGCTTTGTATCACATAATCTCCATCAGTTAATTCTTTTGCATATTCTAGCACTTCTTTACGAATAGATGGAGGAATACGTATCCGCTTCTGTTTACGCGTTTTCGTCTCTCTTAATACAACGTGAGTACTTAATAAATCTTCTTTCTTCAGTTTCAGAATATCCGATATACGCAAGCCTGTACTAATTCCTAATATAAACAGCATATAGTTCCGCTGACTTTTTGATTTTAAATAAACCTTCATCTCCTGGAGTTTCACTAAGTCACGAATGGGCTGTACAAAGTTCATTTGTCATCACCTTCCTTATATACTTCAATCCGTAGAGACAAGGCCAGCTTTATAAATGCTTTTTCTTTTAAGCGGTAGTATTTGCGCTCTGAGAAATTAAGATCATTATAGACCTGGTAATCAAACACATCATCTTGTAGCATGTACCGCTGAATAAGAATCGCTCGTTCCCAGTAGCCTAATCGATTTACCGCCATTACCATCCGCTTTAAATACTTACTTCTGGCTTGCTCGTGTGAAATATTACGAATGGCTATATCCTCTGTAGATGAATGGAATGCGTTCGTATTTGACGGTGGAACTAACGAGTACGTAGCTGTCACTTTCGGCAGTTCCTCCTCATTTTGCGTTAACAGCAGCACTCGATATTTCTCAAGTGCTGCTTCCACTACTCTTTTTGTTGCTTTTACATCAATTTCAGGTAACAGTGTGTCCATCATGAAATTGCCCCCTGCCTCTTATTTTTGTCGAATAGCTCCGCGTGAACGGTGATACGTACTGCGATTAGTTCCCATTAGTTCGCGTAGTTCTCTTTCAGAAAATGTTTCCTTCTTCTTTCTCTTAGGTGGCTGCTCTGTTTCCCTTGTATCTTTTTCATTTAGCACATGATTTAACTTATTCCACTTTTCCATTTCACCTCGTAAAGTTCCCATTTACATTCCCCTTTTCTGAAATTAAAAAGGACACTGAACAAGCAGCGTTTTGCTACTAATTCAGCGTCCTCAGGCTCTCCTATCTTGGACATATTCAATTCGCTTTCTTAATATCTCGGTCCATTAATGCTTCGATTCCGCATTTAGCTAGTACAGTATGAATAAACAAACGACCTTTCTGCGTCCATTTGGTATGAAGCTTCGTTTTCAGTTCATCACTTGAGTCTCGATAGTTCGTTGTGTGAGATTTCGTATACCCCTTATCTTGATACTTGCTATATAAAAGCCATTGCTCACCTAACTTATACTGCACGCCTTCTTGCTTGAGAATTTGATTCAGCTTCTTACCAGACAGACCATAATCTTTTGCAATCTGTGAAATGTTAATTACGCTATCTGACTGGAGAATTTGATCATAGTACGTAACCTTTGGTGCAGTTTCTGCTAACTGCTGTTCTAGCATCAAGTTCTTTGTTTCAACAAGCTGCTTTTGTTTTTGTTCAAGAATCCACTGCTCCGCTCGCTTAATCGGATCATCAATCATATATGACGGAACATGCAGCTGTTTAAATCGCTTTTCTACTTCAATAAAGTATTTACGCACGACACGCCCCATCTCGTTATGCTGAACCATTGCAATCTCTTTAGCAGTATCTAAAGTTAAAATATATTCCGTTCGAGGCCTTCCGCCAACACTTTCCCCCAAAACTGGGGAAAAGTCTTCTCCTTCCACAAAGCCGTATTTTTCAATGCGATCTTTTATCCATGTGGTAAAATCTTTACCAATCATAAGAACAGCATGTAATTCTCTTGCATCCACTACTGTCTCGCCTGCTTCAGTTTGATAAACAGGCAGCATGTCATTAGCAATAATAGTCGATTTGTTCATCGTTTCACTCTCCTACCGCTACGTAGTTATAAAACTAAAACAACCTCCAACGATTCATTATTAAAATAATTCACTCTCTTCAAAACGAATTCTTGCTGTTTTTCCTTTAGCCGTTTCAATGATGGTATGTCCATGATGCACCGCTTCAATTGCCTTTGCTTTCCCTTGATGTCCATCTAAAATTAAAAGAACAACTTTACCTGGTTCAATCGCATGATGAATTGTCATATCATCTGGATCTACTTCTAAAAATCTTGCTCGTTCAGACATCAGCGCACCCCTTTTGTGATATAATTGGTTAAACGATTGTCGGGAGTGCTCCCGGCTTTTTTATTTGCTCTTTTTCTGCCTTTGACCATACGAATGAATGTCTGAAAATGCTTTTTCTTTTTTCTTTTTGGTCGGAATGATTGGATGCTTTTTTATATAAGCCAGGCGCTCTTCTTCCGTCATGTACCACACTTTCACTTCCCCATGCATTTGGATCGCTCCTTTTACTGCGTTTTATTCTCGTATTGTTCAATAGCCATTTTTAATTAATTCATCTAACTTTCCCACTATTTCTTATTGTTAAGTGGTATATTTTTTATATACTACTACTTAATTTGTGAAAGGGGTAAAACACTTGGAAAATTCATTTAGAAAATTAAATTTATTAGACTTAGTTTCTGATGTGACTGAATATAAAAATTTTGTCGTTTCCGAGATTAACGATCATGTTTTAAGAATTGCTGTAATTAATGGAGATTTTCATTGGCATGAGCATGAAACAGACGAATTATTTATGGTGCTCGAAGGAGAGCTTCTTATTGATTTAGAAGACCATAAAACAATTCAACTATTACCTGGTGAGATTTTTAATGTACCGGCATATACTCAACATAGAACTAGATCTAATGGTAAAACAATAAATATTTGTTTTGAAAAAAAAGATAATGATATAAATGGAGCTTCTTAAACGCTAATCTTTAGCGTTTTTTATTGTGCATTTTTCGTCTAACGTGTAGTGTTCACACCTCATGCAATAGAGTATTTTCCGTTTACAATATCAGCCCATGTTAACTCTAATGCTCCAAAATAGTTCCATTGTAAATCTTGAAACGTAGTATCTTTATTAACTGGAACGACTTTAGCTCTATGGTGAAAGAATACTGTTTTCCCTTCATTCACAATTGCTTTAGCTTCTTCCCAATTCATTTATCACTAGCTCCTTCTCTCACATTGCTTGAACCACGCATCATCGGAAAAGTCGCTTCCCATCTCCGCTCCCACTCTAGCAATGCTTCTTGGTCGCTTACCTTGCATAGCCTTGCAAGTTCCCTTAAGGACAGTGTTTCATACTTGGCAGCTCTTACTTTCGTAATCTCTTCCATGCGCTTGCTCAAATAGGACACGAGTTCTTGAAGTTCTCCGTTGCAATGAATTGATTGCAAATTATAGCCACTGGAGCAGCTAAGCTCCTTGTAAATAAACTCTACTTGCTCATCACTTAACTGAATCTGCATGAACGCTTCCCTCGCAATCTATATCACAGTTTATTTTTGACGCTTCTTTTGACGAGAAGAAGGCCATTTCCAATCGGTTGGACGCTTTAGTGTTTCTACACGCTGCGATTGCTTCTTGTACATTTCCAATTCCGCTTTTGACAGCTTAAAGATCTCAATACGCCCCACCCTGTTCACTCTCCTCGGTTCATATGCTTGCCAAATTCAGACTTAATGCCAATATGAATCATTTCTAGCTCGGTTAAGCTAAGCTCATATAGCTGTTTGCCAGCAGGAGTTTTGAAATAGCCGTAGCGCATAAGCTCGTTGATTAAGTACGCACAGCGCTGTTCAACCGCTTGTTTTAGAAGTGCCATTATGTACTCACTCCTTTCCGGCTCCAGCCTTTAGTTCTGCTTCTAACTCCTTCAATTCCGCTTCTAGCTTACGTTTCTCTGCTTCGAAGTCAGTATCTAATACAGCAACAGATGACTGTGGTTGATCCGCTGCTTCTTGAGCTAACCAGTCTGGCACAATTTCTTTACGATTAGATGCATTTTGATTAAAGCGACGCTTGTTTTTAAATGCTGCTTCTAACGCTTGAACATCATCAAGGCTACGAACGTTGCGGTTTGCCCATGATTTCAAGATGCCCTCAGCATATTTCCATGTTTTTTGCTGTTTAAGCGTTAAAGACATTGCTTCTAACACAAGCTCTTCTCCCATGTCTTCAGTCCAATACTGAATTTGTTGGCTGATAAAAGGATTTAGCATACCGAAGTTTTGTTGATAAAAATCAAAGATTGATTGAGTTTGATTACGACTACTACTACCGACTTCACTTTTTTCAAGAGCGCCTTCTTCTAGATCTATATCTTGTTCATGTAGTAGTAGTTCTTTTTCTTTTTCTTTTTCTTCTTCTTGTTCTTCTTCTTTTTCTTGTCCACTTGGCGTTGACGTATCGTCTAACGTATCGTATGACGTGTCGTCAACGGCACGTAATTCTTTTAGCTTATTAGTAAACAATTCTAAAATGCTGCTGTTTTTAATGCTACTTGCTACTTCCGCTAAAAGAGATAGATCTTTCACCTCTCCAAGCTCTTTTACAACGCAGTCCAAAATCGGCTTTCCGCCTTTATTCAAGTTATACTTGCCCCAGTTTAATAGAGCGATTTCTCGCGTTTCTGGATTATACTTAACCACTTTATGCTCGTTCTCAAAACGCTTTAGTAAGCTATTAATCGTTTCAATTGAATACCCCATATCAAAAGCCATTTGCTTCTTCGTAATCGTATATACACCAATCTGCTTCGTATTTGGATTGGTTAAAAGGTATAAGTAAAAGAATTTATCTTCCGGTGTCATTTCCTCTGAAACGCGTGGATCAGACCAAAAATCCACTTGAATCTGTCTAAATTTAGCCATCTGCTCTCTCCCTTTCTATAAAGCTTGCTTTCTACAAGCATCTTAAGCTACAATGGAAGCAATTGATTAATCGACAATCACTTCGAAGATGAGGAGCTGCAACTCCTTGTCTTCTTTTTTTATGCGCTTTAAAATTGTTTTCGCTAGTTCTTTACATTCATTCACACAAGATGCAAAAACCATTTCCTTATGGATCGTTTGCATCTTCTTATCTACAAACTCTAAATCCCATAGCATAATGTCAGTTTAGAAACATACACATAGAATGAGACGCTTCTGTCCTCCTTTCTTATTTAGTTGATGCTATTCGCATCGTCATAGCCAGGAAAGAGGGATGAGAGGTGTGTATCAATTGTCGGGGGAAACAAATGATAGCTCTTTCCTGACCATGACGACAAGAACATACATTCTTGTCGCACACATAAAGCTGTGCTATACTGAAGTTAGTTAAGCGTTCTATCGAAGCGAACGATCGGCAGTAAGTGTTCCAGCACTTGCTGCTTTTTTATTTTTCCAAACTACTGTCTCTTTCATCATGTCCTCCTACTAAATGACCCTCTTTACAAAATCGATTGCCATTCCCTTACTTTGCAAATCTTTTACCAATGCTTCTAGTCGTTCACGAGTTTGTTTCTTCTCATAAAGCCGCTGAAGTTCTTTCTTTGCTTTCATCACTTCTTTAACCTGCTCATCAAACTGTTCAAACTCCCCTTTGAACATCGATTGGTGTGCGCTTAAAAGCCCTTCAAAAATGACTTCTTCTAAACGAGTTGCTAAACGAAAATCTGATTCTAATACCCTCATGCCTTCCATCTCCTTGTCTTAATGGATGCCCACCACATTTTATAAATCGACTTCATGGAGAAATCGTACTCCTTACAAAGAACCGCTACTAAATTAATCATGGACGCCGCTGCGTCGAGAATTTCATGAATGACACGTTTGATTTCTTCTCGTTCACTTTCGTTCTGCATTCGTATCGGCTTTGCCCAACAAACCCTTTCCATCTGATCAAGTGCTTCATTTGTTTCTTGTTGTACCATGTATTTCATACTGGCTGGATGTCTATCTATGTAGTCACCGTTGAAATATGGAATGCTGACGCGCCCTGCTGCTTCATTCCATGTAGCGAAGTAATATTCTGGATCATCCACGCTATAAGCCACCTGCTGATATAAATCTTCTTGAAACTTACGCTGATTTGTTTCGTATTTGGCAATGGTTTCGCGTGATACCGGTAAATCCATTGCTAACTGTTCTTGCGTTAGGCCTTGGCGCTTTCTTGCTTCCGCCAACTCCTCTCCTAACTTAATCAATATCAATCTCCCCTTTCGTACCAAAAACCCAGTACATTTGTTACACCATTTTCTTTATGATTCTAAATAAGATAAAATTTTCCGTTTAAGGGTAAAAGGTATGGCTGTTTTACATTACAGCCTGGTTGAAATACTTTGTATTATGTTGTACCCACTCAGTATTTTGTTCGATCCACTCCATCAGCAGATGCGTGGGTACTTTGATGCCACATGCTCGAATTACTGGAAAGTCAGGTCGACTAACTAACTCTGTTGCTTTCGTGCGACCAATCTTTAAAAAGTCCATTAATTCAGTCACTGTTAAAACTGGACCATACTTAGATAAACTTGAAGCTGATTTCAGTTCTTCTATGTCTCGTTTTATAGGAGCCAATGCCTCTTCTAAAGCATCCTTAAGCATTTGTTCAAATGTCATTTCAAGCACCTCCAGTGAAATAAAGTTTAGTCAAACCATGCTTTTCAAGTAACTGAATGATTTCAGCTGCGGCCTGTTCTTTGGTAAAATCTTTTTCTTCTAGCAAGTCATTTGCAATGTATAGGAGATCGACTGTTAGTTCGGCGTTGTAAAGTAATTTACCGATGTCAAAGTTCATGTGAACCCTCCTAAAAGCATTTAATTATTGATACATTTTGTATCATCTATAACCTGAAAAAGATCTGGAAACAACTCTCGTTCACTTGTAGAATATAATATTTCAAATTTCAGCATCGTTGAGCGCCCTGGGTTTCTAACCCCTTTTTCAATCTTTCTTACATAAACTTCTGAGATATTAAGTTTCTCAGCAACTTCTTTTTGAGTCCAATCTCTAGATAAGCGTTCATTAATGAGTTTTTCTCTCATCCAACAGCACCTCCTCTCTTTGATACATTTCGTATCATTTGTATTAATTATAAATGATACATTTTGTATCGTCAACGATTTATTTGATACTTTTTTTATCTTTTATTTAAAACGATACTTTTTGTATCTATAATATAAGTATAAGTTTGTGTTACGAAAACTTTGCTATTTAATATTAGGAGTTGTATTGTATGCTGGGTAGTCGATTAAAATTTTTAAGAGGGAAACGTACACAAGAAGATGTTGCTAAAGCAATTTCTGTCTCTAGAGCACGTTATTCACACTATGAGAATGGTAGAAGCGAACCTGATACTCAAACATTAGAAAAGCTGGCTGACTTCTTTAACGTAAGTACTGACTATCTTTTAGGCCGCACTGACAACCCTGATCTAATTCAAGAAAAGAATGAAGAATCCCTTCTCGACCCAGAACTAGGCGTCTTCTTCAAAGAAATTAAAAATGCTCCTGAAGATCGTCAAGAGCAGCTGCGTAAGATTTGGGAGATTATTAAGAGTGAAGGTAATCGTGAGGTTGAAGACGATTAATAAAATACTAACAATATATCAAGTTTATAAACGCGCTTAAATGCGTGTTTATTTTTAACTATAAAATGTAATTTTATTCTAAAAAACAAGTTATTTAAACCTAAATATACAAAATACTCACTTTTTTATAAATAAATATAATTTGGAGGTATTATATGCAGGCTCCCATTTTAAGTGTAAGTGACGTATATGAAATTATGGAAAGTCATTCACAAAATATTATCGAAGATATTGAGTTTTTAAGTACAGGTGGCCAAAAAATTGTTTTTAAATGTAAGATTGATAAAGTACCTTATACTTTAAAGTTTTTAGAAATTGAAAGTAAAGAAACTGAGGGGACTACTGATGAAAATGACACAGGTATTGAATCTGAAGTACTAGCAAGAGCTTCTCGTGAAATTGATATTATGAATCAATGTGATACTCCAACTCTTGTAAAATTAGGACCTATAGGCTTAAATATTGTCTCTTTTGATGAGAAAAAGTTACTTATGTTTTCTGAAGAATATATCGACGGTGAAGATCTACACACAATTCTACTTAACAGAAAACTATCAGAAAAAGAAGCTTTAAATCTAGCAATTAATATTTCTGATGCTATTGATCACCTTTGGAATATTGGCATGGTTCATAGAGATATTAAGCCAAAGAATATTATGCAAAATAAAAATGGGGATTTTATCCTTCTAGATACTGGAATTGCATTTGATACACAAGGAAAAGCTTTAACTCAAGCTTCTCTTATCATAGGAACTGCTATATATATGTCGCCTGAACAAATCACCAATGTAAAGATCAATATTGATTTTAGATCTGATCTATTTTTACTTGGAATCGTTTTATATCAAGCTTTAACAGGCTCTCACCCTTTCTATAAGCAAGGAGTTAACACCATGCAGATAATAGCAAACATAATGGAAGCTCAATTCACCCCTATTGAGAATCTAAGAAGCGGCATTAATAAACGCTTTTCAAGGATAATAACCAGGTTGCTTTCTCGTCATCCTCACATGAGATTCAAATCTTGTGAAAATCTAATAGATATGCTTACTAAGTTAAAGGAGGAAATTTAAAAATGAAGATTTATGCACAACAAGGTTACGGTAAAGGAGATAAAATTCACAAAGGTATTGAGATGAACGCTTTAAATGGAGTAGTTCTTAGTCCTCGAGATGATAAATATGAGAGCTTAATTACTCTTAAACAAGAACTATTAGGCTTAAATGAAAATGTGGATATTTTAATAGATCCTCAATTTTATTATGCGACTTACATAGAAGGAGTAAGCAAAAACCTGGACCAACTATCTTTCTACCCCGGACCTCTAACTTTATCTTCGTTAAGGTCTTTTAGGAGCATTAGTAAATTAGTATCTGAATGTTTAAAATTTCAAAATGATTTAGGTATAGACACTTTAGTTTCACCTTCTATTCTAATGCCAAATTTTACAGATAGGCAAGCTCAAATTGCCTTGACAATGGCTGAAGAATCTTCTCAACAAGCTCAAGAACTAGGAAAGCCTATCTTGATTTCACTAATTTTTCAAGAAACAGCTTTAAATGATACGGTACATGTGAATGAGTTTTTAAATGAGCTAACAATGCTAAATGTGGAAGGCTTTTATATTGTAGTAGCACGTAATAATACTGCCTACGACCAACACTTCGAAGAAGCTACTGCTTTAACTAACTTACTTACAATGATTTACTCATTAAGTGACATTAATGAATTCAGGGTAATAATGGGCTATTCAGATATCATTGGTTTACTGTATTTAGCAGCAGGTGCTTCTGGTATTAGTACCGGTTGGCATAATAGCTCTAGGAAATTCACTGTACAGCAACGAATTTTACCTAGTACTGGTGGTAGATTGCCTCGTGAGAGATATACTTCAATCCCTTTGTTAAATTCTGTTTTAGTATCAGAATTAGATTCTATATCTAGACAGGTAACAGCAAGAGGAGGAAACTTAAGTGATTACCTTAGTAGGGCTGGCCTAGATAATATAATTCTTACTGGGAATAACCCTTCTGATGGGTGGTCACGTAGCATTAGTCACTTACAGCATTGGTCTGCTCTACAGCATGGCTCTCAAGCTTTTTTTACAGATACATTTGATATTACAGAGCGTATTAATAATTTAGAAACTAAAATTAATGAAGCTAAAGCTTTGTATACTATTTTAGATAATATGGCTATTCAGCTAAGCACCGCTTCAACAGGGAAGCACTTAGATACATGGCAACTTGCTTTAAGTAGTTTTAAGGAACAACATAACTTAAACTCTTAACTTTTAGAAGAATATAGAGTTTTGCTTATACCAATCAAGTGGAAAGCCTTTCTGCTTGGTTGGTGTTTTTTAGGTTTAATATATACATCAACCTGTCCTCTATCATCTATCGATAATAAACCAATACCATTTTCTTTAAAAGCATACAAATTTTTCAAAGCTGGATTAATATGTTTTTTTGGCATAACAACCCAAGAGTATTGGGCGAATCCTAAATATTGTATAGCTTGATATAAAGCCCTCTTCCAATTATGCAACTTAGCTTCATAAGCATTAAAATTTATTTTAGGCAATTTAAACTCATTATTAATTAAGTAACTTCCATTTAAATTAATTTTGATAATTTTCGATTCGTTAAGCTCTTTTAAAGCTTTTTTTATAGTAGTATCCATTAGGCCCGTTTTGAATTTTATATACTGAAACGTTCTTGGTGACTGATAGTGAAGCAACGACAAAACTTGTGCATTTGTTAATTTTAATATTACTTTTATTTGCTCTTCTGACAACTTACCTTGGGTTCTAATATCCGCCCAAACAATATCCGCACGACCTTGCCAACAATCCATCTCTCTAATCAAAAACTGATTTTCTTTTCCACTGACTTTCTTTTTGAGATCGTTTTCTAAAGCTCTAACTAAACTTTCTTCCTTTATACTTAATGTATCTAAATAATGGGATGAACTTTTTAAAGAACTTACCACTAAAGATCCCTCCCTATTTCTTTTCTAATAGTTAGATTATATTTTCAAAACTTAAGTTATTATACAGCATTATTCTTAATAATCAAATCAAAGAAAATAAATTTCAGGTAAAACTATTGTAACACAGAACGTATGTTTGGTAAAATGCAATAAGAGGTGATTTCCATGAATTATCAATTTACTCCACTAGAAGACTCAGTTCGCTATTTGTACCAGAAGCTACATATTAATGTTCCCAGCCAGATTGATATGATTAGTATCGCTTCTAATCTTGGAATTTGGCTGCATTTTGTCGATTTTGAAAGTGCTGCAATTGATCGTAATGGCCTATACAGTATTTTAATTAACCGCAGCCTTTCCTCCCAGCAGCAGTGGGAGGACTTCGGTCATGAGTTAGGACATGTTTTATTTCATTGTGGGCATCAGTGGTTCCTTCCAGAAGGATTCATTGCCTATCAAGAGAATAAGGCAAATAACTTTGCGCTACAGTTTTGTGTGCCTACCTTCATGCTGTTAAAGCTGTCTCCTCCTCCCACTAAACGTGAATTTATTCATGAAGTGAGCACAACTTTTAACGTCACACCGCTGTTTGCATCAAGAAGAATTGAACATTTTGAAAATCAAATTCTAGGGATTACATATTCACAGAAGTTTAGAGAAGCGATTAGTTCTTGTTAGGAGGTTGTTGCTGGTGGCACATTTTCAAAAGTATCAAAAGAAAGACGGTACATCCGCTTGGATGTTTAAAGCTGAGCTTCCGTGTGACCCCGTAACAGGTAAGCGTCGGCAAACAACTAAAAGAGGGTTTAAGACGAAAAAAGAAGCACAGTTCGCCGCTGCTGAACTTGAAGTGCATAAGCAAACTGGAAAGCTGAATATGGAGTATAAGGACGTATTTGTAAGGGATTTTTTAATTGAGTGGCTAGAGGTCTATAAGAAGAACACTGTAAAAGCAAACACATTTAAGCTGCACGAATATAACATACACAAGCATATTATTCCCTACTATGGTTATGTGAAACTAAAAGACTTCTCTCCCGCTTTTTATCAAAAGTTTATCAATGTCTTAGCTGAAAAATACAGCAGACGTACTGTTTCCATTATTCATACGACAATGTCTAACGCAATGAATAAAGCCGTAACGCTTAATATTATTGATAAAAACCCTTGTTATAAAGTAAGTATTCCAAATAATAAGATAAACAAAATTAAAACTGATCAAGACTTACAGTACCTTACGAAAGATGAAGTGTTTCATGTGTTAGAAGTAGCAAGTGAACTTGAACAAAAATACTACACCCTTGTTCGACTATTAATTGATACCGGAATGCGAAAAGGTGAAGCACTTGCCTTACAGTGGAAAGATATTGATTTTGCTCAGCCATCTATTAATATCTTGAAAACGTTACACTATGATGAAAAAGAGCTCAATAAAATGTTTGGCCCTCCCAAGACAGAAACTTCTTATCGATCAGTCCTTATCTCTCAAGAATTAGCAAAAGAGTTAAAGAAACATAAACTTAAGCAAGCTGAACAAAGAATGATGTTAGGAACACTGTACTTTAGTGAAGGAGATTTGGTATTTGAACGGGGTGACGGTTTTCCTTATACTAAATCCACATTGCATCGAGCAATAAAACGCATTTATACAAAAGCCAATATTACTAAAAATCTTACCATTCATAGTTTGCGTCATACGCACGCTGTGATGATGCTAGAATCCGGTGCCTCCCTCAAAGAAGTACAAGAAAGATTGGGTCATAAATCCATTCAAACAACAGCTGACGTTTACACTCACATTTCAAATACGCTTGAAAAACGCAGCATAGCAAGCTATTCAGAATACATGAACTATGACCATATTTCTACCGAAAAAAAATAATGTGGTCAAAATGTGGTCAAGCTGTAAAATCCTAAAGAAATACGTCCACAATAAAAAAAGCCTGAATGACTGCAAATGCAGTCATATCAGGCTTTCTACCAATTAATATTGGCTCATGTATTGATCGCGTTCCCATGGGTGAACTTGTGTACGGAACATATCCCACTCAATTTCCTTAGCTTCGATGAAGTGTTCAGCTAAGTGCTCACCTAATGCAGAAACCATGATTTCGTTAGCTTGGAAGCTATCTAAAGCTTGAGCTAGCGTAGCAGGTAAATCTACGATACCTTCTTTTACGCGCTCTTCTTTAGTCATTACATAGATGTTGCGGTCAATTGGTTTTGGAGCTTCAAGATTGTTCTTGATTCCGTCTAAACCAGCTTTTAGTAATACAGCCATCGCTAGGTATGGGTTAGCAGCTGGGTCTACGCTACGTACCTCAACACGAGTTCCTACTCCGCGAGAAGCTGGGATACGAATTAATGGGCTACGGTTGCGTGCAGACCATGCAACGTAACAAGGAGCTTCGTAACCAGGTACTAAACGCTTGTAAGAGTTTACTGTTGGGTTTGTTACAGCAGTGAAGCTGTGAGCGTGCTTAATGATACCAGCGATGAATTGACGAGCTGTATCACTTAACTCTAAGTTTCCGTTTGCATCATAGAATGCATTTTGGCCATCTTTGAATAGTGAAAGGTTGCAGTGCATACCTGAACCGTTCACACCGAACAATGGTTTTGGCATGAATGTTGCGTGTAAGCCGTGCTTACGAGCAATTGTTTTAACTACTAGTTTAAATGTTTGGATGTCATCGCAAGCTCTTAATGCGCCAGCATATTTGAAGTCAATCTCATGTTGACCAGGAGCTACCTCATGGTGAGATGCTTCAATTTCAAAGCCCATTTCTTCAAGCTCTAATACGATGTCACGACGGCAGTTTTCACCAAGGTCAGTTGGTGCTAGGTCGAAGTAGCCACCTTTATCGTTTAATTCTAACGTTGGCTCTCCTTTTTCATCTAGCTTGAATAAGAAGAATTCTGGCTCAGGCCCAAGGTTAAAATCACTGAATCCTAAGTCTTCCATTTCTTTTAATATACGCTTTAAGTTGTTACGTGGGTCTCCATCAAATGGAGTTCCGTCTGGATTGTAGATGTCACAAATGAAACGTGCAACTTTACCTTTTTCAGACGTCCAAGGGAATACAACAAACGTGTCTGGATCTGGATATAAGTACATATCAGATTCTTCGATACGTACGAAACCTTCGATTGAAGAACCGTCAAACATCATCTTGTTGTCTAACGCTTTTTCTAATTGACTTACTGGAATTTCAACGTTTTTGATTGTTCCTAAAATGTCAGTGAACTGAAGGCGAATGTATTTTACATTCTCTTCCTGAACCTTTTTGAAAATATCTTCTTTTGTGTACTTTGCCATCGTGTGATCCTCCCCTAAATCTAAAAAATATTTATAGTTTATATACTTCCTGTTAACGAAGCATATAAATACTTACAATTTTTAATGAAAGAACCGAGACATATCTCCTTGATTGAGAGTTGCTTTGTTAAAGCGTCCTGCTTGCATTAACTCAGCGCGAAGCATCTTGCGTAACTCTTCATCTGATAGCTCAGATTTGCTTGCTTCTGCTACAACCTTTTCATCTTCTGGTTTTGCCTCTTTTTTATGCCCTTCTTGCGCTTTCTGAACTTGAAATAGCTGCTTAACACCAGCTAAGTTTACACCTTGTTCAATTAAGTCCCGAATTTCTAGTAATTTATCAACATCGTTAAACGAGAATAATCGACGATTACCTTCAGATCGTACAGGTGTAACTAATTCATGTTCCTCATAGTAGCGAATTTGGCGAGCCGACAACTCAGTTAACTGCATCACAATTCCAATTGGGAAAAGCGGCGTATTTCTTCGTATGTTGTCACTCATCTCAGTTCCTCCTTTGATTAACTAGTTTCATTGTATGCCATGTTAGTTTATCTGTCAACCATATGTGAGCAATTCTCACATAAAAATTTTTAGAATATTTCACGAATACAATAAAATAGCGATTTTAGTTTATTTTTAATTTGTTTTTATACACGATAGCTCATCTTTTTCTCTTACTGAGCAAGATTATACTTAAATTAACTTTTTCAAAATCATTGAATCAATTGCTGTGCAGATAGCTACTTTAACGTGAGCATACGTTAAACCACCTTGTACATAAGCAACATACGGTGGACGGATTGGACCATCTGCCGTTAGCTCTAAGCTAGCCCCTTGAACAAACGTACCGGCTGCCATGATTACATCGTCTTCATATCCTGGCATATAAGCTGGGTATGCCGTCACGTGCGAATTAATTGGCGACGCGTATTGAATTGCTTGGCAAAACGCCACCATCTTATCCCGATCATCAAACTGAACGGACTGAATTAAGTCTGTTCGCTCAGCGTCCCACTTTGGTTCTGACTGCATCCCAAGTTTTTCAAACATGGCCGAAGAAAATACAGCCCCCTTTAAAGCCTGCCCTACAACGTGCGGAGCTAAAAAGAAACCTTGATACATTTCCTGTAGGCTGTACAGCGTTGCACCAGCTTCTGCTCCAATACCTGGCGTTGTCATGCGGTAAGAGCATGCTTCAACCAACTCTTTACGTCCAGCAATATAGCCACCGATTTTCGCTAACCCACCGCCTGGATTTTTAATGAGAGAGCCTGCAATTAAATCAGCTCCAACATGAGATGGCTCTATTGTCTCTACAAATTCTCCGTAACAGTTATCTACAAATACGATAACGTCTGGCTTGATGCTTTTCACAAAAGCAATCATTTCTTTAATTTGGCTGACCGTAAACGAAGGACGAATTCCATAACCTTTTGAACGCTGAATACCAATCATTTTCGTTGTATCCGTAATGGCCGCTTTCACTTCTTCAAGGTCTACTCGCCCTTCTTTTGTTAAATCTACGGCTTTATATCCAATGTTATACTCTTTCAGTGAACCAACGCCAGACCCTCTAATTCCAACGATTTCTTCAAGCGTATCGTATGGCTTACCGGTAATGTATAAAAGGTCATCACCAGGTCGCAACACACCGAATAGCGAAATGCCTATTGCATGCGTACCTGAAATAATTTGGGGACGTACAAGGCACGCTTCCGTCCCAAATACATCAGCATATACCTTTTCAAGCGTATCTCTTCCTAAATCATCATAACCATAGCCCGTGGAGGGAATGAAATGTGAATCACTCACCTGGTTTTGTTGAAAGCTTTGCAGCACGCGAAACTGATTTGCTTCAATCACTTCATCAATTCGTTCATGAATCGGCTTAATTTGCTGCTCCACTTCCTTTGCTAACCTTTTAATTCTCTCTCCGTTTGCTAACTGATCAAACATCATTTTCTATCTTCCTCAACTTTCTTCTATCATTCTTAGCTGCTTATAAATTGGGTGTTCTTTTGCAATATAGCCTCGGCACTCGTACTTTTCTTTTTCCTCATTAAACTTTAGGGAGTCAACCAGCGCAACGGTTTTTAACTCCGCCAACAGCTTGCCCTCATCCGAAGGAATAAATAGATGAAAGTACTCCATCTCTTTCTTCATTTCATCCTGGATCTTTGTTCCCAGCAAAGCGAGATCTTCCTTATTAAAAGCGCTGATTAAAACAGAAGCAGGTGTGGTCGGCACAAATAATTCATGCTTCACATCTCGCTTATTATAAACGGTTAACATCGGAATATCTTCTACATCTAATTCCGCTAATAGCTTGTGAACAGTTTGCTCATGGTTGTGATAGTCTGGATTACCAGAGTCGACCACGTGTAAAATGAAATCAGCTTCTGTCACTTCTTCTAATGTGGAACGAAACGCAGCAACAAGCGTTGTTGGCAAATCTTGAATGAACCCAACCGTATCTGTTAAAAGAGCAGTTAAGCCGGACGGCATCGTATACTGTCTCGTCGTTGGATCAAGGGTTGCAAACAGCTGATTTTCTTCATAAATGCCCGCTTCTGTTAAACGATTGAAAAGCGTTGACTTACCGGCGTTTGTGTATCCTACTATAGCGATTTGATATACGTGGTTACGCTTTCTTCTCTCTCGGTAGCGCTCCCTGTGACTGACGACTGTTTTTAACTGACGCTTAATTTCATCGATTTTACGACGAATATGACGTCGATCGCTTTCAAGCTTCGTTTCACCTGGACCTCTTGTACCAATTCCTCCTCCTAAGCGAGAAAGTGCTGTTCCCTGTCCAACTAGGCGAGGGAGTAAGTAGTTTAGCTGCGCAAGCTCAACCTGCAGCTTTCCTTCTTTTGTTTGCGCACGCTGCGCAAAAATATCTAAAATCAGCTGTGTTCGGTCAATGATTCGAGCTTCTAGCTGACTGGATAAATTACGAATTTGACTCGGTGAAAGCTCATCGTTAAACACAATTAAATCTGGCTCTAGCTCTTCTTCAAGCGCAACGAGCTCTTCCACTTTTCCTTTTCCGATATATGTAGCTGGATGTATACGGTCGCGCTTTTGAGACAAGCGTACTAGAACCTCACCCTGTGCTGTTTCAGTTAATGATGCTAGTTCATCCATCGAATACTCAAAGCGCTCATCATCATCGTGAAGCTGACACCCCACTAAAATCACACGCTCAAGCTCTTGTTTCATCTCAAATGTCAATGACTTTCCTTCCCTTACTGTTAAAGTATTAACGCACTCATATCATAACAAAAAAACACGATTTTCTCTATCTTCTTCAAAGATGCAGAATAGATTGTTTTTACTAGTTTATCACGCTTTGTTTCTTTTAAGAAATTATCCCTAAAAAAACGTTGAAATTCTGCTCAATAGTGGATACAATTTGAATGACTTTATTATTGTAATACTTTCTAA
Organism: Priestia veravalensis; assembly: GCF_001457055.1. Taxonomy (NCBI): domain Bacteria; kingdom Bacillati; phylum Bacillota; class Bacilli; order Caryophanales; family Bacillaceae; genus Priestia; species Priestia veravalensis. The sequence goes on from NZ_KQ758627.1 coordinate 47,112, forward strand.
CAAACAACGAATTTTTATACATAAAGGGGAAGTTGCGATGACATGGGACGTTTTGAGCATCATCGGCACCATTGCTTTTGCAGTTAGCGGGGCGTTTATTGCAATGGAAGAAGAATATGATATTTTAGGAGTTTACATTCTAGGAATCGTCACAGCGTTTGGCGGTGGCGCCATCCGTAACTTATTAATTGGTGTACCAGTATCTGCTCTTTGGGAGCAGGGATTATTTTTTCAAATTGCGCTATTATCGATTACGGCAACCTTTTTGTTTCCAAACAGCATCTTAAAACAGTGGAAACGTTGGGGGAACTTTTCTGACGCAATTGGGCTTGCGGCTTTTGCCATTCAAGGCGCACTCTATGCTACCAGCATGGGACACCCCTTAAGCGCTGTTATCGTTGCTGCTGTATTAACAGGTAGCGGCGGTGGGATTGTACGCGACTTGCTTGCTCGCCGAAAACCGACCGTTTTAAAAGATGAAATCTATGCGCTTTGGGCAATTCTTGCAGGCTTGATTGTTGGCCTTCAAATCGCAAGCTCTCCGGTAGAGCTTTACGTATTATTTGGTTTGCTTGTTGCATGTCGTATGCTATCTTATATGTACAAATGGAAGCTGCCAATTCGTTCAATTCGCCAACCAAATATGTAATAAAAAAATCCGGCATAAAGCCGGATTTTTTTATAGACGAATATCGCTTGATTTAAGCGTTATCAGCTGCTCTTTACCATAGTTTGCTTCTTCTAAAAGCCTCATGGATTGAGCTCGAATGGAGCGTTCTAAAATATTTCGCACATAGCGACCGTTGCTAAAGTCTAGAGGCGTCTGATTGTATTTTACATCCATGAAATGTTCTTTTAACTTTTTATAAGCATCGCCGCTGAATTGATACTGGCGATCATCCATCATCCGGTCTGCAATATCCATTAGCTCATTGACATCATAATCCGGAAAATCAAAGATGAACGGAAACCTTGAACGAAGACCAGGGTTTAAGCTTAAAAAGTTCTCCATTTCGCGTGGATAGCCAGCCAAAATTAAGACAAACTTATCATTTGCATCCTCCATATGCTTCACAAGCGTATCAATTGCTTCTTTCCCAAAATCTTTCTCTCCACCTCGGGCAAGCGAATAGGCTTCGTCAATGAATAAAATACCACCCAACGCTTTTTTCACAAGATCTCGGGTTTTTTGTGCTGTATGTCCAATGTACTCACCCACTAAGTCTGCTCTTTCAGCTTCAATGAGGTGTCCTTTTGATAACACATTCATATTTAAAAACAATTTCCCTAAAAGCCTTGCAACCGTTGTTTTTCCTGTACCTGGATTTCCTTTAAACATCATATGCATCGCTTGTTTTTCTGCCTTCAGACCACTTTCTTCTCTCTTTTTATTAATATATAACCAAGCATATATTTCTTTAATCATTTTTTTTAGCTCATCCATTCCAACCAGACCGCTCATTTCTCTTTCAATTTCTAGCAGTGGTTCATGATTAACAATCGGTCGTTTCACAGGACGTGGAATTGACGTTGTATAGACTCGTTCTTTCTTTGTCTCGTTATTTAAAACAATATTAATTTGCCCATTGTTTTTAAGAGTTATAGGCTGCTCCACACTGTTCACCTCTCGTTTCATCACAGTTACGCTGATGACATTGTATCGCTCTATCTCTAGCTGTAGGACGAACGAATGAAATCATCATTTTCTTTTAGCGGCTTGTATTTTTTCTGTAGCTCGCCATTACCCAAGAAATAAACGCTTATTATAGTTGTATGTGGTAAAACAGTAAACCATGTTAAGAAAAATACTTCTCTCTTTCAACCATAAGAAAAACCAGCCTCATCCCCGCGGATTTGGCTGGTTATCTGACTACTCTAATTCTACAGAGATATTTTTATTTGGAACAAACGTTGAGATTGCATGTTTATAAATTAACTGCTGCTTTCCTTCTGAATCCAATAGAACTGTAAAGTTATCAAACCCTTTAATTAGTCCGCGCAGTTGAAAACCATTTAATAAAAACACAGTGACATAAATATTTTCTTTGCGTAATTGATTTAAAAACTGATCTTGAATATTAACGGATTGTTTCACTATTCGGCCTCCTCATTTCTCTATCTTTACTAGATTAATTCGCTTCTTCTTTCAGCTTTCCTGCTACATAAGTGAAAATTTTGTTGAACTTTTCATGAAAATTGTCAACTTCCATTTCAAACCACGTTACAGGCATCTTATTACGAAACCACGTTAATTGACGTTTGGCATACCTTCTTGAATTCAACTTTAACTGTTCAATCGCTTCTTCAAGCGTGCAGTTTCCGTCGAAATATGTATACAGTTCTTTGTAGCCAATCGCTTGAATTGATTGTACATCACGAACCCCTGCATCGTACAGTGATTTGACTTCTTCTACCAAGCCTTTTTGCACCATAAGATCAACACGTTGGTTAATTCGATCGTATAGTTGTTTACGCTCCATTGTTAAACCAATGAGCGTCACATCATAGAGAAGCTCTTGAGTTTGCTCACGATTATAAACGCTGAAAGGCTTACCAGTCACTTCATACACTTCAAGAGCACGAATAACGCGCCTATGGTTGTTAGGATGAATGGACTCTGCGCCAACTGGATCTATTTCACAAAGTTTTTGATAAAGAGGCTCAATTCCATGCGCTGCAACAAAATGTTCCATGCGCTGTCTGAAGTGTTCGTCGCCTGCTGATTCAGTAAACTGATAGTCATAGATGACAGATTGAATATATAACCCTGTACCACCTACAATAATCGGCAGTTTACCCCGGTCATGAATATCTGTAATCTTCTCTCTTACCATCTCTTGAAATTCAGCCACGGAAAACGACTCAGTCGGCTCTTTAATATCAATTAAGTGATGAGGAATTCCTTCCATTTCATCGCTTGTAACCTTCGCTGTTCCGATATCCATCTTTTTATAAATTTGCATGGAATCTCCCGAAATAACTTCTCCATTTAACAGCTTGGCCATTTCAATGCTCAACTTGGTTTTACCAACGGCTGTCGGACCAATAATTACTATTAATTTTTGTTTCTCTCCCGTCATAACCACACTACTTTCATCTATTACATTTACATCTTCTCATTTTACCCGGAAAACCCATCTTTATTCAAGGCTGATAAAGAAGGAACGTTCTGTTACAGCAATTGAATTAGCGGAGCTCGACTATAAAAGTAGAAACAAAGACTCAATTCGTTTAACTGATGAAATAATAAAAGAATATGAATGGTTTTTAGAAAAAGTCAACTCTTAACCTGAACATACACCAATGACAGTAACTTGGTTGGAAAAGATATTTACTAAAAAAGAAAAAAAGCTGAATGTACATAAAAATTTCTTTACAGGCCTATAAAAAGAAGAGAAACAGGTATTGTTTGAAAGCTAGTTTTGAGCAAGCACGAAACTCCAAAACAATGATGGAGATTCTTTTTTCGCTTTGAAAATTAGCATTCTACATCTGTTCCTCTTAAAAGTTCTACCTTCTGAATTAAAAGAACCGAAAAGGATTCCTTCTACATTGAGAGCGGTTTTCTGATTGTGACTGTACACGATTTCCAGAGCGGTTTTCTGATTCAGATTGTACACGATTTCCAGAAGGATTTTCTGACTGGGGTCGAACAAGAGGTTGGGATTGGTTTCCAGATTGAGGTTGTGTGCCACCACCAGAGCGGTTTTCTGCTCGACATTTTCTGCGACGGCCAGAGAGGTTTTCTGATTCGGATTGTACACGACCTTGAGAGCGGTTTTCTGCTCGACATTTTCTACGACGCCCCGAGCGATTTTGAGATGTTTCTCTTATCTGAGGTATATTAATATTAACGTTAGAGCTTCCACTATTGCTAATAATATTTTTATTTCCCGACTCATTATCTCTATTAGAACCGATATCATGGTTTGAATTGGTTTGTAATCTGTTAAAATCGTTATTCATCATAACTTCCCCTTCACATTATGTTTAATTTCTACCGCTAGTATATGCAATAGAAACTACTAACGTATAGGTAGCTGACTTACAGAATCTACATACACAATAAAAGAAAAACAATCTTTTCTTTTAAAAAAATACCTGCACCACATACCGCTTTGCAATTTTACTTTTAAACACACAATTACGGTGAAAAATGGTGCAGATATAACTTCATCAAATGGGGTAAAACATTGTATAAATCACTTTACATCACGCGCTTAAACATTTTTTCCATTTCATATGTTGAATAGTGAATGATAATTGGTCGCCCGTGCGGACAAGTAAACGGATCGGTTGTTTTTCTTAGCGTTTCAAGTAAAGCTAAAATTTCATCATTTCGAAGGTGATGATTCGCTTTGATTGAACCTTTGCAACTCATCATAATAGCAGCTTCTTCACGTAAGCTTTCTATATCTACACGTTTCATCACAAATACTTGCTGAATCATCTCTTCAATTGTTTCTTTTTCTTCACCTTTTGGGAACCACTGAGGGTGTGCTCGAACGATATAAGCATTTTGGCCAAACGGTTCTAAAAATACGCCGACATCTTCAAGAGCTCTACGATTTTCTTCTAGAATGAGCGCTTCGTTACCTGAAAACTCAAACGTGAGTGGCATTAAAAGTTCCTGCACTTCTGCATCTACTTGACCAAGCTTTTTCTTAAAGAATTCATATTTGATTCTCTCTTGAGCCGCATGCTGGTCAATGATAAACAAGCCGTTTTCATTTTGAGCTAATATATACGTACCGTGCATCTGACCAATCGGATACATGGGAGGAACTCGCTCTGCTTGCACTTCTTCGACTTTCTCATTACCCGATTCTTGCTTTTGTACATCATTTTCTTCCTCATAAGAAAACACTGGTTCTGCATCCTGCTCTTCCAGCTCATCGTATTCAAGCTCATTTTCAACATTTTCTGTCACCATAAAACCTGGCTTTTCTTGCGTTTCGGCAACGTTCTTGCTAAAGAAAGGCTGAGCTTTGCTCGGTTCAACAAATTCCTTCGATAAAGGAAGAGGCTCTTTAGGCAATCCATGATTAAACGTGAAGGTTTGCTGCTCCGTTGGCAGCACTGGTTGTTTAGAGCGAGAAGCTGCTGTCACTTCTGGTATAAGCTGCTGTTTTTTAAACGCAGCTTTAATTGCCTCTTCTACAAGCTCATACAGCTCTGCTTCTTTACTTAACCTTACTTCAAGCTTTGCTGGGTGTACGTTCACATCTACTAGCAATGGATCCATGTTAATAGCTAAAAATACAACCGGAAAGCGTCCAATCGGTAACAGCGTATGATAGCCTTGCTGGATAGCTTTTAAAAGCCCGTAGTTTTTTATAAATCTACCGTTAATTGTCGTAGACATATAGCTTCGAGATGCACGTGTTACTTCCGGCAAGGCAATATAGCCGGTGATATCATAATCTAGCGATTCTACCTTTAACGGAATCATCTTTTTCGCTACTGCCATCCCATAGATAGCGGCTAACACTTGACGCGCATCTCCACTTCCGTTTGTATAGAGAAGCTGACGACCTTGGTGAATTAAACGAATGGATACATGAGGATTCGCCATGGCAAGGCGATTCACAACATCCGTTACGTTTCCTAATTCTGTATTAATTGTTTTCATGTATTTAAGGCGTGCTGGCGTGTTGAAAAATAGGTTTTCTACAATAATTTCTGTACCTTTTCGGCTTGAAGACGGTTCGTGATGCGTTATTTCTCCTCCACGAAGCTTTAAGTGGGTACCGGCTTCATCACCGGTACTTGTCTTAATTTCAAGCATGGATACAGACGCAATACTTGGCAGTGCTTCACCGCGAAAACCTAATGTCCGAATTCGGAACAAGTCGTTCTCAGTCTTAATCTTACTCGTCGCATGTCGACGGAAAGCAGTTAAGCAATCTTCAGGTGCAATCCCGTCTCCGTTATCTAAAATACGAATCTTTGATAACCCTGCTTCTTCTAGTTCAATTTCAATAACTGTGCTATTTGCATCAATCGCATTTTCAACGAGCTCTTTCACAACAGAAGCAGGTCGTTCTACAACCTCTCCTGCTGCGATTTTATTTGAAAGTTCGTCTGAAAGCTGTCTAATTTTACCCACAGACTCACCCCTTTCAAGTCTATTTCTTCTTTAGTAGTTTTTGTAGCTTATACATGGCGTTCATTGCATCAAGCGGCGTCATCTCAAGAAGATCAAGCTGCTTTAATTCTGCTAGAATTTGCTTTTCACGCTTCGATAAACTGGCTTCTTTTACCTGCTGTTCTTTTTCTTCTCCGAAAAATGAAAGTTGACTTTGCTCGGTATCTGTTTTAGTTTCAGCTTTTGGTTGCTCAATTGGCTGAGGTTCAGGTTCAGCTACTGCATCAGCAGTCGGCTTCACTTTTTGCTCTTCGCTCGCGTTCTCAAAATCTGCTAAAATGACGCGCGCACGCTGCAATAAAGGCTCTGGAAGCTCTGCTAGCTCAGCAACATGGATACCATAACTCTTATCTGCTGGCCCTTCTTTAATTTTGTGTAAGAAGACCACCTTATTGTTCTTTTCAATTGCGCTAACATGCACATTACGCAGTGCTGAAAGCTGTTGATCTAATACCGTTAACTCATGATAGTGTGTAGAAAATAGTGTTTTACATCCAATATGTTCGTGCACATATTCAATAATTGCTTGAGCCAGCGCCATTCCATCATATGTTGACGTACCTCGTCCAATTTCATCCAGTAAAATTAAGCTTGACTGTGTCGCATTGGTAACTGCATTTTTCGTTTCTAACATTTCAACCATAAACGTACTTTGACCTGAGATTAAATCATCCGCTGCTCCAATTCGCGTAAACACTTGATCAAAGATGGGCAGCTCTGCTTCTTCTGCAGGAACAAAGCAGCCGATTTGTCCTAAAATGGCTGTTAGCGCTACTTGGCGCATATACGTACTTTTACCCGACATATTTGGTCCTGTAATGAGTAAGATTGAGCTATCGTCAGTCATTTGACAGTCGTTTGGTACATACTCTTGTGCATTCATCACTTTTTCAACAACGGGATGACGCCCATTTTTAATATGAATATCTCCATTAGTAGAGAATGTAGGTTTTGTATAATGACGCTCTTCACTGACCTTTGCAAAACACTGCAATACATCAAGCTCACTTACTTTTTTAGCTAACGCTTGAAGACGAGGAATATATACTTTGACCTCTTCACGAATTTGCGCAAACAGCTCGTACTCAAGCTCAACAATTTTTTCTTCCGCTTCTAAAATAAGCGCTTCTTTTTCTTTAAGCTCAGGTGTAATAAAGCGCTCAGCGTTCGTTAAGGTTTGCTTACGCTCATACATCCCTTCAGGTAGTAAATGCAAGTTGGCACGCGTTACTTCGATGTAGTAGCCGAACACGCGGTTATAACCAATTTTCAACGAACGAATCCCTGTTCTTTCACGCTCTTTCTGCTCTAAAGAAGCAATCCATGTCTTCCCGTTCCGACTAGCATCTCGATATTGATCAAGCTGATGGTTATAATTATCTGCAATAATATCCCCTTCTTTAATTGATAGAGGAGGATGTTCTTTTAATCCTCTTTCCAGTAGCGCAGTTAACCTTTCACATGGGTCAATATCTTCAACGAGTTTAGAAGCATATGGATTATTTAATCGATAAACCACTTCTTGAATTTCAGGAACCTTTTGCAGGGATTTGCGCAGCTGTACTAAATCACGCGCATTAACGTTACCAAATGCTACGCGACCTGCTAAACGCTCTAGGTCATACACTTCTTTTAATAAATCTCGCAGTTCTTCACGTTCAAAAAATTGTTTCATAAGAACGTCAACCATATTTAAACGCTCATCAATTTTCTCTTTGCTTAGAAGCGGGCGGTCAATCCAATTTTTTAATAAACGTCCACCCATTGCCGTGACTGTTTGATCTAATAACCATAAAAGAGATCCTTTTTTACCTTTTGAACGAATCGTTTCTGTTAACTCTAAGTTTCGCTTAGAAAACAAATCAATCTTCATATATTCATTGATTTGATAAAGCTGTACAGGCTGTAAATGTTCAAGAGAACGCTTTTGTGTACGTACTAAATACTGTAAAATACGAGCAAATGTATCTACTAATTTTTGCTGTTGAAGTGATTCAGTTAAATGTAAAAAGGCATCTTCAACCTTTGTACTTTCTTCAAACGAAATAGTGATGGTCATTCTCTCTTTCACTGTTTGCAGCAATTCAGCAGAAAAGCTGCTTGAAACAACTATTTCCTTTGCTTCTTTGGCATAGATTTCAGAAACAACGTCATGGAATGAAGAAATAAGCGTGACGCTATTTTCCCCGGTCGATAAATCCGATAGCGCTAATCCAAACGTGTCATCTGGGAAATGCGTGACCGAGCAAATATAATTATTTTCTTTTTCTTGCAGTCCTTTTTCGTTCATTAAAGTCCCTGGTGAAATGACTTGAATGACTTCACGCTTTACGACGCCTTTGGCTTTTTTAGGGTCCTCTACTTGTTCACAAATTGCCACCTTATAGCCTTTTTCAATTAATCTTTCAATATATGTAGGCGCTGAGTGGTAAGGTACACCGCACATTGGGATGCGATCATCGCCCCCTCCGTCTCGGCTTGTTAACGTAATTTCTAATTCTTGAGATGCAGTCGTTGCATCTTCAAAAAACATTTCGTAAAAATCACCTAATCTAAAAAATAAAAAGGCATCTTGATAGTCTGCCTTGATTTTTAAATATTGCTGTATCATTGGCGTATATGTTGCCATACTATTCCTCCAAAAACTTCTGTTAATCATTTTTTCTACACGTATTATAACATAGGTTGGCAAAAAACTTCATGATTGTAAAACTTGCTAACCACTTTTGGTGCACATAAAAAAACTAGGAAGAAATTCTTCCTAGTTATTCATCGTCACCTAAAATGAAATCTGGATTGAGGTCTTCAAATTCATCGTCATCAACGTCTAAATCAAGTTCATCACCATCATCGCATCCTTTTGGATTAACGGCTACGCATACTTTTGTCTCACCAATTACCTCGGCTAAAAGCTCTCTCTCTACTTGGACAATCGTTTTGTTTCCGTTTGGTGAAATTGTACACTCAAGGCAATTTGGCTGCTGTAGCACTCGTACGATAATTTCGCAATCATCTCCAAAAGCATCGTCATCTTTCTGGCGAAGCTTAATCACATCACGATAGTGAACCGTCTCTGTAAACACTTCTGTTTTTGTATTATCTTTGAAAGAATACCAGACGTTAATATCATATTTGCCGTCCACTTCAACTGTATTTCCGCGCTTTTTAGCATCATACTGATGGTTAATTACCCAGCAACCTAAAATGCTCGTCGGTCGGTTCGGTGGTGTAAGCGTGTGTGATGACTGCGTAAACTTACGCCCTTTACCTACGACTGCTTTTGTAATAATTTCTCTATAGTGTTGTGACATGTGAGCATACCCTCCTCAAACTATCTTCATTTCATCCTATGCAGGTTCTATCGCTTGTTTGCACATTATTTTGTAAAACTAGGTTAAAGACATAAAAAACCTATGTTTCATTGTATGCAACACCTTAGAGAAATGTGACAATTATTCTAGAGAAAATTGTACAACATAAAAAAACTCCCAGCTTCCGCTGGGAGTTTTTTATCAATGGCAGCTTGCCCCCGGAGTGTTACGAACTTTTGAGCCCGTTTCACCACGAAGTACGTCACCATCAGTTGCCACAATAATTTCATCAGTGACCGTATTTGAAATTGTGCTCGCCACAAGTTGAAGCAAATCATTAACGTTAACCTGAGAGTCTTGAAACTGCTGAATAATTGGCAGCTCATCTAACTCAGCTTGGATTCGATCGATTTTTTCTTCCACTTGCTTTAACGCTTCAGTTTTTCCATAGTGCTGAAAGTTAACCGCTTGTTTTTGCAGGCTTTTAATGCTCGCAATTTTTTCACGAACTTTTTGGTTTTCGTTCAGCTGAGCTTCTGCACGCTTGAAGAATTCAACTTCTTCCGTTTCAGAAATCATTTTTGCAAGTTCTTTCGCTCTTGCAATCACATCACTTTTTGTGTACTGCGACATTTCACTTCACCTCTGCTGCTTCTTCTACCATCTCTCCATCTAAAGACCATGTCTTAGCTTTTGTAATTTTCACTTTTACAACTTGACCAATTACTGATTCTGGTGCTACGAAGTTTACAAGCTTATTCTTTTCAGTATAGCCAGCTAACACATTCGGGTTGTTTTTACTTTCACCCTCCACTAATACTTCGACAACACGACCTTCGTATTCCTGCATTTTCTTTGCAGAAATTTCGTTTACAAGTGCATTTAAGCGCTGAAGACGCTCTTTTTTCACTTCCATCGGTACGTTGTCTTTCATTTTAGCAGCTGGTGTACCCTCACGAGGAGAGTAGATGAACGTATAAGCACTATCAAATTCCACTTCACGGTACAATGATAGCGTTTCTTCAAACTGCTCGTCCGTTTCATTAGGGAAACCAACAATAATATCAGTGGTAAGAGATGCTGTTGGAATTGCTTCTTTAATTTTACGAACAAGCTCTAGGTAGTGCTCACGCGTGTATTTACGCGCCATGATCTTCAGAATATCTGAGCTACCTGACTGAACTGGTAAATGGATGTGATCAACTAAGTTTCCACCTTTTGCTAACACTTCAATTAAGCGGTCATCGAAGTCACGTGGATGACTTGTTGTAAAGCGAATACGCAGAACATCAATTTTACGAATCTCATCCATTAAGTCACCTAGACCATATTCCATATCTTCAAAGTCTTTTCCGTATGCATTTACGTTTTGACCAAGAAGCGTAATTTCTTTATACCCTTGAGCTGCTAAATGACGCACCTCTTGAATGATTTCTTCTGGACGACGGCTACGCTCTTTACCACGCGTATAAGGAACGATACAGTACGTACAGAACTTATCACAGCCATACATGATATTTACCCACGCTTTAATGCTGCCTTTTCTTGCACGTGGCAGATTTTCAATAACGTCTCCTTCTTTTGACCATACTTCAATCACCATTTCTTTTGCCATATATGCTTCATTTAGAATATGAGGCAAGCGGTGAATGTTATGCGTTCCAAAAATCATATCAACATGCTGATGTTTTTGTAAGATTTTATTAACGACTGACTCTTCCTGTGACATACAGCCACATACTCCGATCAATAAGTCTGGACGCTCACGCTTTAAAGCCTTTAAATGCCCTAGTTCACCAAATACTTTATTTTCAGCATTTTCACGAATGGCACACGTATTTAATAAAACGACGTGTGCATCTTGAACGGAGTCAGTTGGCTCATAGCCTAAGCTTAAGAAAATTCCTGCCATTACTTCCGTATCATGCTCGTTCATTTGACAGCCGTATGTACGAATATAAAACTTACGGCCTTGTCCCATGCCTCTGAAACGCTCTTCAATAGAAAAGTCGTTATGATAAGCAACCTCTTCTTTACCGCGCTTTTTTGCGTCCTTTAAAGAAGGTGGCATATATACTGTTTGGAAATATTTGCTGTAATCCTTCTCGGATTTTTTGTCCGCTGGAGTTACTTGTCCACTTTCTAAACGTTGTTTTTCGTTCATATAAAAGCTCCTTTCAACGTGCACATTTACTAATTTTTTCATTGTTATGCGTTGCTTTATAAACTCGTTAAAAAAATGCCATTCATGTCTTTATTTTTTGTCCTCATTCATACAAAAAACGAAACGGAATCACATTATATTAGTATATAACTTTCATCTATTGAACACAATAACATACCCTTGAGCTGTAAAAAAGAAAATACTGCAGCCTGCAGTATTTTCTTGACGTTTATACTAAAATCTTCAACTCTTTTCCTACTTTTTCAAAAGCGCTAAGAGAAGCTGTTAATTCTTCCTTTGTATGCTGAGCCGTTACGATTGTTCTGATTCTTGCTTTCCCTTTAGCAACCGTTGGAAACGCAATTCCTTGAGCAAAGATGCCTGTTTCTGCTAGCTTTTCTGAAAACTGATGCGTCAATGCTTCATCTCCAATGATAACGGGTGTAATAGGCGTTTCGCTATGTCCGATATCATAGCCTAACTTAGATAACCCTTGTTTAAAGAATGCCGTGTTTTCCCACAATGTTTCAATGAGCTCTGGCTCTTCAAGCAATACATCGATAGCTGCGCTGCATGCGGCCGTCACTGCTGGTGGATGAGAAGTACTAAACAAAAAAGGTCGACCTTTGTGAATTAAATAATCAATTAATGTCTGGGAGCTCGCGATATAACCGCCAAGAACACCAACTGCTTTACTTAACGTCCCTACTTGAATATGAACGCGTCCGTCTAAACTGAAATGATTGACTGTACCTCGGCCATTCTCACCAAGCACTCCGGAGGCATGAGCATCGTCCACCATTACAAGAGCATCATATTGTTCAGCTAACTCAACGATTTTCGGAAGCGGTGCAATATTACCATCCATTGAGAATACACCATCCGTTACAATAATCCGTTTACGATAGTCTCCTGACTCTTTAAGAGCTCTTTCCAAATCTTCCGTATCCACATGCTTATATACTTTACGAGCAGCTTTTGTTAATCGAATCCCATCAATGATGGATGCGTGATTTAATTCGTCAGAAATAACAACATCTTCATGTGTTAAAATTGATGAAAGCACGCCTTGATTTGTCGTGAAGCCAGATTGAAACACAAGTGCTGCCTCCGTATGCTTGAATTTTGCTAATTTTTTCTCCAGCGCCTCATGCATAGAGAATGTTCCTGCAATGGTTCTCACAGATCCCGTACCAGCACCATATTTTTGAACCGCTTCAATAGCCGCATCCTTCATTTTCGGATGGGATGTTAAGCCTAGATAGTTGTTTGACGATAGCTGAATAAGCGTCTGCCCGTTAATCTGCACTTTTGATCCTTGTTCAGACTCAATTGGTATAAGCTTGCGAAAAGTACCTGCTTTCTTCATTTCCTGTAGCTCTTGATCTAAAAACTCAAATCCTCTCATTTACCCCTTCCCCTTTCAACTACTCTAAGATAAATACAACTTTCCCACATTTTCCTTCCATCATGAGCTCAAAGCCTTTTTCATAGTCTTCTAGTGGCAAGCGATGCGTAATTAGTTCGTTCATATTCAGCTGATTTCCTGCCAATAAATTAGACACTGTATACCAAGTTGAAAACATTTTACGCCCTGTGATACCTTGAACCGTTACCCCTTTAAATACAATATCATTCGTCACATCAATGGAAACAGGTGTCGTTGGTAAGCTTAAAATAGATACTCTCCCTCCATTTGCTACCATCTTAAAGCCTTGATTCATTGCTGTCGGCTGGCCCGACATCTCACAGACAACATCAATACCATTTCCACTTGTCAGCTTATTGATAACCTCTAGAGGATCTTGTTCAAGTGGATTAAGTACAATGTGAGTTCCAAGGTCCTTAGCAAGGCTCAAGCGATACTCATTCACATCCATTGCTATCACTAAAGATGCTCCGGAAGCTTTTGCAACGGCTACGGTCATTAAACCGATAGGTCCGCACCCTATTACTAAGACAGATTTACCCGCAATACTGTCATTTAAAACTGTATGAACTGCATTTCCAAGCGGCTCCTGCAAACACGCAACATCATGTGATAAGTGATTAGGGTTTTTCCAAATATTTTGAGCTGGTACAGCTACGTACTCAGCAAAACAGCCCATTCGGTCAACGCCAATAATCTTTGTCTTTTGACAAATATGAGCATTACCTAACAAGCACTGCATACAGCGTCCGCATACAATATGCGTTTCAGCAGAAACAGAGTCCCCAATCTGTACTCCTGCTACATTTTGACCAATTTGAACAACTTCCCCCGAAAATTCATGACCGAACACGTAAGGAGGATTGACTCGTGAAGATGCCCATTTATCCCATTTATAAATATGAACGTCTGTACCGCAAATTGAAGTTGCTTTCACTTTAATTAATACTTCATCATCGGCAATCGATGGAATATCAACTTCAGCCAAAACAGCTCCAAACCCTCTTTTATCCTTCACCAACGCTTTCATCTTTCCACCCATGGTGCACATCCCCTTTTTATAAAAACGCTTTCATCACAAATATATTAACACCTTTTTAAATACAGGTAAATAACCGAGTCCTCTCCATATATACATATGTCACCAAGGGGGGAAAAATATCAAAAAGAGTTTGGGACATAACAAAATGATTGCTTCTAAAAGACGAACACTCGCTGTTCCCATCTCTTTGGTTTGTCTCAACACGTTCGTTCCATTGCGCTACGGCCACTCGCTTTCCGCGGGGAGGAACCTGAGCTTCCTCGCTGCGCTGCGGGATCTCCGTTTTCCCTCTCTTTCCCGCAGGAGTCGAGTGTCCTACGCTCCATTCCACCCTGTTTCTAACATTGTTTTCACAATCAACAAAAAACCTGAACGATTAAAAGTTATGAACTCTCAATCGTTCAGGTATGGTAGAGGCTGAACTACTTATGTCCCAGCCTCTTTTTTGTTTACATAAATTCAGCTACAAGCTCTTTAAATTTATCTTCTGACATCATTAAATCAGAATCAGCAAGTGGTTGGTCGCTATAACCGTGCACAAGCTGCTGATAAGAAGGTTGGTTAGCATTTTGATAAATTAAGCCGGTTACTAAACCATTATGCTCCATCAATGTCTGCATCGCTTGCATACGGTTTGCTGGATCATAGTTTTCAATTGTTTTTAAGCTTGTTAAATTCTCTTTAAACCAATCATACGTATTCACTTTGTTATACGTTACGCATGGGCTGAATACGTTAATTAAAGAAAACCCTTTATGCTGAATACCCTGTTCAATTAAACTTGTAAGCTCTTTTAAATCAGTTGAAAAGCTCTGTGCCACAAATGTTGCACCAGATGTTAAAGCAAGTTCCATGACGGACAAAGATGATTCAATCGAACCTTCTGGCGTACTCTTTGTCTTAAATCCTACGTCGCTACGAGGAGATGTTTGCCCTTTTGTTAAACCATAAATTTGGTTATCCATTACGATATATGTCACATCAATGTTACGGCGAATTGCATGAACAGTATGCCCCATACCAATGGCAAATCCATCTCCATCTCCACCAGAAGCAATAACTGTTAAATCACGGTTAGCCATTTTCACACCTTGTGCAATTGGTAGAGCGCGTCCATGAATACCATGAAATCCGTATGAATTAATATAACCCGAAATACGACCAGAGCATCCAATACCAGAAATAACCGCTAATTCATGTGGTTCTAGTCCTACGTTAGCCGATGCACGTTGAATTGCTGCTTGAACCGAGAAATCTCCACACCCTGGACACCAGTTAGGTTTTACACTATTACGAAAATCTTTAAACGTTGCCATTAATCAAGCACATCTCCTTACTTTTTGTGTAGACTTCTTGCGGTAAGAATGGGTTTCCATCATACTTTAAGATACTCTGCACTTTATGGTGATTACCGACATTCATCTTTAAAATATTGGCTAATTGACCCGTTGCGTTATTTTCCACTACAATTACCTTCTTCGCTCCATTTACATAAGGAAGAATTTCATCAACAGGGAACGGATGAATCAAGCGAATATGCGCATGGTTGACGCGAAGTCCATCTGCTTCTAAGCGTTCCATCGCTTCTTCAATTGCTCCTCTTGTTGAGTTAAAGCCAACGAATAAAACATCTGAATCAACTTCATCTGAGTGCAGGTGAATTGGTGTTTTAAACTGAATGTTGTCTAACTTTCTCATACGTTTATCCATTTGATTATTACGGTTGATTGGTGACTCAGAAGGCTTTCCTGTTTCATCATGTTCAACTCCTGTTACGTGGTGAATACCGTTTTTCATACCAGGAACAACACGAGGAGAAACGCCATCTTTTGTCACTTCATAGCGCTTATAGTATTCTTTCGCTTCAAGCTCAGGAAGCTCAGCTTCTTGAAGCTTTCCTCGGCGAATTTGAATACGACTATAATCTAAAGGATTCACAGATTGCTTCCCAAGTGAAAGCTGTAAATCTGTCAGCATGATAACAGGACACTGGTATTCTTCAGCTAAGTTAAATGCTTCAATGGTATCATAGAAGGCTTCTTCAACTGTACTTGGCGCCATCACAATTTTAGGAATTTCACCATGGGTACCATAGATCATTGCCATTAAATCTGATTGTTCTTGTTTAGTTGGTAGTCCTGTACTTGGACCTCCACGCTGTGTATCGATGATAACGATTGGTTGCTCTGTAATCCCTGCAAGACCAATTGATTCCATCATAAGAGATAGTCCTGGACCTGCTGATGCTGTTAACGCACGAACGCCGGCATAGTTTGCACCAATTGCCATTGTACATGCTGCAATTTCATCCTCAGTTTGAATAACCGTACCACCAAACTGCGGAAGCTTTTTAATTAAGTATTCCATGATTTCTGATGCAGGCGTAATTGGGTATGCCGGCATAAAGCGAGCTCCACCTGCTACAGCACCTAGAGCAATAGCGTCATTTCCAATCATAAACATGCGCTTTTGTCCATCTGCTGGTTCAAGTCTCATCGTCTCTAAGTTCTCACCAAGCTGCTCACGAATATACTCTGCGCCTCGTTTAATGGCTTCCATATTCTTTTGAACAACCTGTTGTCCTTTGCGACCAAAAATCTCTAATACTACTTCTTCGAATACATCTGTATCAATATGTAAAACAGCGCTTGAAGCTCCTACTGCTACCATGTTCTTCATTAAAGATGTACCAAGCTCAGTTGCAATTTCTGTAAACGGAACGGAATACAATGTTGCCGTTGTACAGCTTTCTGGAAGTGCTGGTTTAAACTTTGCATCTCCAATGACAATTCCACCTTGACGAAGCTCATGTACATTCACATCAATCGTTTCTTGGTCAAACGCTACTAAAATATCTAAATCATCCGATACAGAACGTACTTGCGTTGTACTTACGCGAATTTTATTGTTTGTATGTCCACCTTTAATACGTGAAGAAAAATGACGATAGCCGTATAAATAGTACCCTAATCGATTTAAGGCAGTTGAGAAAATTTCACCTGTACTTTCGATTCCTTCACCCTGCTGACCGCCAACTTTCCATGAAAGCTGCTTTACCATCTAAGCCACTCCTTTTATTCTGTCAAGATTGCTCTTTTTTCTAACGAAATCACTCTAAAAACGAGCAATAAAATACTAAGTTTCTTAATCCGTCTACAATTCTATTCCCACATGTACTAAAATGCAACCCTTTCCACATAATTCACAGATTTATATTTTCAGAGTATTTACTAGGTTCATTATGGTAATCGTTGCACAAAATTTGAAAATAAAAAACGATGCACTTGATCCGCGGAATAGCGCTTATGTAGTTGATTAATTAAATTGTGATAATCTTTAAACTTACCCAGCCCTACTACCGTTTGATCAATACCATCAAAGTCTGAGCCAAATCCAACTGAATACTCTCCTCCTCTGCTACATATATAATCAAGGTGTCTTAACACATCATCCACGGTTGCTTCTTTTTTATCCGTTAGAAACTGTGGGACAAAGGTAATACCAATAACACTCTTTTTTTTCAATAACGCATCAATTTGGTCATCGCGTAAATTCCTCGGGTTGGAACATAAGGAATACACGTTTGAATGAGTCGCAACTACGAAATCTGATTCTTCTATTACATCCCAAAAACCTCGCACTGATAAGTGAGAAACATCTGTCCAGACTTTATAATGATTATTTTCCCTTACAATTTCTTTACCAAGGCTAGACAAGCCGGCTCCACGTGGTTCTAGAATACCATCACACGCCGCGTTCGCATAGTTCCATGTCAGGCCTACTGACCTAACCCCTAAAGCAAATAACGTCTGTAAACGGACGAGATGAACGCCGATGGCATCACATCCCTCTAAGCTCAACATTGCGCCTATTTCACTCTTACCTAAGCGCAAAACATCTTCCTGTGATTGAATCCATTTCACATTCGGAAGACTAATAATATGTTTTTTAAAGAGGTGTATCATTTCAAGAGCTACGTCAAACTGCTGCTCGGCTTGAACAGCTTCTGGTACAAAGATAGCAAATACTTGTACTTTACCACCCACTTGCTTCATTCCATCAATTGTTGTATGAAGGTTTGGGCTATCCTGTACAGATAGATGCTGATTCCACCATAGCTTGGCTAATACATCACAATGTGCATCGAAAATCATTTTCCCTACTCCTTTCAATCTATTATCTGCAAAAAAGACCTGCTAGGTCATACCTAGCAGGTCCCGTCCATTTTATGATTAACGAGGTTCAACAATGAGTTTAATCGCTGTCCGCTCTTCCCCGTCAATTTGAATATCGGTAAAAGCAGGAATACAGATTAAGTCGACACCGCTTGGCGCTACAAAACCTCGAGCTATCGCTACTGCTTTTACTGCCTGATTTAGTGCACCAGCGCCAATCGCCTGAATTTCAGCTGCACCGCGTTCGCGCAATACTCCTGCTAAAGCACCAGCAACTGAATTCGGGTTAGACTTCGCCGAAACCTTTAAAATTTCCATATCTAACTCCTCCTTATTCTTTACAATGTATGATGAGAGATCATTAGACCAATGACTTAATTGATTTCAATGATACTATATTCACGAAATAGTAAACGTATTCCTGCTTGTTTTCTCTAATTGTTCAAAAACTTGTCATTTGTACAGATTCGCTAATCTCTGTTCTTTTTCGCTCAGTAAAACGACAAAAAGAGCGGTATGTCTCCAAAGAAACATACGGCTCTTTCATCTCACTTATTCAAAAAAAGGATGATCGTCATTAATTAAAATTCGGTCAATTTTTTTAGCTTGACCTGTTTTTTCATCAAGGTCAATAATAACTCCACTCAGCTGCGTTCGGCCTTCCTTAGGAACTTCAAAGCGAACCGGAAGCGATGTTAAAAAGCGCTTCATCACTGCTTCTCGCTCCATACCTAAGATACCATCGTAAGGACCTGTCATTCCCACATCTGAAATATACGCAGTACCTTGCGGCAAGATACGATTATCAGCTGTTTGAACATGAGTATGAGTACCCACTACAGCACTTACGCGACCATCTACATACCAGCCAATTGCCTGCTTCTCACTTGTCGTTTCAGCATGAAAATCAATAAAAATAATTGGCGTACGTTGCTTTGCTTGTGCAATCAACTCATCAATCTTTTTAAACGGGCAATCAAGAGGGGCCATAAACGTTCGCCCTTGTAAGTTAATAACAGCTACTTCATATTGATTGTAGGTTACATATGTAATTCCTTTTCCTGGCGTTCCCTCTGGGAAATTAGCTGGACGCACTAAGTTCTTAGCATCATCAATAAAATCAAAAATTTCACGCTTATCCCATGCGTGGTTACCAAGCGTTACTACGTTTGCACCAGCTTGTAAAAATGCTCGATAAATTTTTTCTGTAATTCCTTTTCCAGACGCCGCATTTTCACCATTTACAATCGTTAAGCCTGGGGCGTATTTTCTTTTTAAGCGTGGTAAATATTCTTCTACCATATCTCGACCTGGAGAACCAACAACGTCTCCAACAAATAAAATTCTCATCTTTTAGCTCCTTATTTCTGACTCAAAAAAATAAAGTGGCAATAGCCACTTTATTTTACTTATTTCGCGTATTCAACAGCTCGTGTTTCTCGAATTACTGTTACCTTAATATGACCAGGATAATCTAGTTCATCTTCTATGCGTTTGCGAATATCGCGCGCTAAGCGATGCGCTTCTAAATCACCAATCGTATCTGGTTTAACCATAATGCGGACTTCACGTCCTGCTTGAATAGCAAATGATTTTTCAACACCCTCATAAGACTCAGAGATTTCTTCAAGCTTTTCTAAGCGACGAATGTAGTTTTCTAACGTTTCACTTCTAGCACCCGGTCTTGCAGCTGATAAAGCATCGGCCGCAGCAACTAGAACAGCAATAATTGACGTCGGTTCCGTGTCACCATGATGTGAAGCAATTGCGTTAATAACAACAGGATGCTCTTTATATTTCGTAGCTAGCTCAACGCCAATTTCAACGTGGCTTCCTTCTACCTCGTGGTCGATTGCTTTTCCAATATCGTGAAGTAAACCTGCACGCTTCGCAAGCGTAGCGTCTTCACCAAGTTCAGAAGCCATCAATCCAGCTAAATGAGCAACTTCCATCGAATGTTTTAAGACGTTTTGACCATAGCTCGTTCTGAATTTCAAACGGCCCAATATCTTCATTAAGTCTGGATGCAAGCCATGAACTCCAACTTCAAACGTTGTTTGTTCACCAACCTCACGAATATACTCATCTACTTCACGACGAGATTTTTCAACCATCTCTTCAATTCGAGCTGGGTGAATACGTCCATCCTGAACAAGTTTGTCCAAGGCGATACGTGCCGTTTCACGGCGGATAGGGTCAAAACCTGATAAAATAACTGCTTCTGGTGTATCATCAATAATAAGATCAATACCTGTTAATGTTTCTAATGTACGAATGTTTCGACCTTCTCGACCAATGATTCGACCTTTCATCTCATCGTTTGGTAAGTTAACAACTGAAACCGTTGTTTCAGCTACGTGATCCGCTGCACAACGTTGAATCGCAAGCGAAAGAATTTCTTTAGCCTTTTTATCGGCTTCTTCTTTGGCACGATTTTCTGTTTCTTTCACCATCATCGCAACATCATGGGAAAGTTCATTTTCAACACGATCTAAAATAATCGCTCGTGCATCGTCTCTCGTTAAGCCTGAAATGCGTTCTAATTCCGCTTGACCAGCCTTGACTAATTCTTCAACTTTGCTTTCCATCTCTTCAATATGCTGTTGTTTAACAGTAAGAGAATTATCTTTCTTTTCAAGTGCCGCTTCACGTTTATCAAGTGACTCGTCTTTTCGATCAAGATTTTCCTCTTTTTGCATTAATCGATTTTCTTGTTTTTGAAGTTCTGCTCGACGATCACGAATATCTAGTTCTGCCTCTGTACGAAGCTGATGGATTTCATCTTTCGCTTCTAATAAAGCTTCCTTTTTCAAAGCTTCCGCCTCACGGGTTGCATCATCGATAATTTGTTCTGCGTTTGACTTTGCTCCCGCAACCTTAGCTTCAGCAATCGATTTACAAACAAAAAAGCCAACAACTGCACCGACGATTAGGCCAAGCAAAGCGAAGATGATTGTAATTATATCCATCATTTCACCTCCCCTTGCTATAAACTTGTAAGTTTTTAATTTCATGTCGGCATGTATATCGCCTTCACCTTTCAATATACACACAAAGGCTTTTAAACGCTAAAATGTTTTAAAAAGGGAAAATATACATCTTAATTGTAAGTCTGTCCATTTTTATTGTCAAGCCTATGAAAATGCTATGTCACGAAAATCCTTGCCCCTGCTATCACTATGATTAACATTTTTTTCAAAAAAAAGACCCTTTTTTAAAAAAGAGTCTTTTTTAAGCAAAAGAAGTGTTATTAAATTTTCAATTCATCTTGAGCATCGTCTTCAGGCATTTGCTCTGCCGCTTCGTCTAATCCATGATATTCACGAACTTGGCCAGCAATTTCTTGACGAATATCAACATTTTCTTTTAGGAACTGCTTCGCATTCTCACGGCCTTGACCTAAACGTTCTTCGTTATAAGAATACCAAGCTCCACTTTTTTGTACGATATCTAAATCAGAAGCAATATCTAAAATTTCTCCTTCTTTTGAGATTCCTTCTCCGTACATAATATCCACTTCAGCTGCGCGGAATGGTGGTGCTACTTTGTTTTTGACAACTTTAATTCTTGTCTTGTTTCCTACAATATCGTTACCTTGCTTCAACTGCTCAGCACGACGAACTTCAAGGCGCACTGAAGAATAGAACTTAAGCGCACGTCCACCTGGCGTTGTTTCAGGGTTACCAAACATAACGCCAACTTTTTCACGAATTTGGTTAATGAAAACAGCAATTGTTTTCGACTTATTAATAGCACCTGATAGCTTACGAAGTGCTTGAGACATTAAACGAGCTTGTAAACCAACGTGAGAATCTCCCATTTCACCTTCAATTTCAGCCTTAGGCACAAGGGCTGCAACAGAGTCAATAACCAGAATGTCAACTGCTCCACTACGAACTAACGCTTCAGCAATTTCAAGTGCTTGTTCACCTGTATCAGGCTGTGATAAAAGAAGCTCGTCAATATCGACACCCAACTTTTGTGCATACACCGGGTCTAACGCATGCTCAGCATCGATAAACGCTGCTTGTCCACCCTGCTGCTGTACTTCTGCAATTGCATGAAGCGCAACTGTTGTTTTACCAGAGCTTTCTGGACCATAAACTTCAATAATACGTCCGCGTGGATACCCACCTACACCAAGCGCAACATCTAACGCTAGAGAACCACTAGACACAGTTGAAATTTTACGTTCCGTTTGTTCTCCTAATTTCATAATTGAACCTTTACCGAATTGCTTTTCAATTTGTTTTAGAGCCATATCAAGGGCTGCTTGACGATCGTTCACTCGATTTCCTCCTCTATACTTGCTTGCTTTGTTTTATAATTTAAGATTACTACATTGTAGTAGCAATGACGTTTTAATTAACTTTCTATACATAACTATACTCGCTTTTGAGTCATTTGACAAGCAAAAAAGCGAATAAACGTTCGATTTTTTTATTTTAACAGCCAAGACCATATTTTAAAAAAATAACTATTTTATGAAGGAAAAGAGTTTGGGACATAACAAAAGATTGCTTCTAAGAGACGAACAATAGCTGTTCCAATCTTTTTGGTTTGTCTCAACACGTTCGTTCCATTGCGCTACGGCCACTCGCTTTCCGCGGGGAGGAACCTGAGCTTCCTCGCTGCGCTGCGGGATCTCAGTTTTCCCTCTCTTTCCCGCAGGAGTCGAGTGCCCTACGCTCCATTCCACCCTGTTTCCAACATTGTTTTCACAATCAACAAAAAACCTGAACGATTAAAAGTGAGAAACTCTCAATCGTTCAGGTTTATCATTGGCTGAATTACTTATGTCCCAGCCTCACACCGCTTCAATATATTACTGTTTCAATAGTTGTAAAAGATAATAAATTCCATAATTCACAGTGCGTTTACGGATACCATCACGACTGCCTGTAAGCTTTAGCGAATACACGCGTGTTTTTTCATTTTTAAAAGCTATACCAATGTAAACTGTACCAACTTCTTTACCTTCTTGCTTAGACGGACCAGCGACGCCTGTAAAGCTAATACCAACATCAGAGCCTGTCAGCTTTTTCACACCAACAGCCATTTCTTCTGCGCATCTCTCGCTAACTGCCCCGTCTTGCTCTAGGGTTTCTTTTGCTACATGTAGCACATTGTGCTTTACCTCAGTGTGATAAGCAACAATGCTACCTTTTACAACATCTCCAGCTCCAGGAATGCTCGTTAGCGTCCCACTAAACAATCCGCCAGTTAAACTTTCAGCTGAAGCAACGGTCACTTCTTGCTCTCGCATTGTAGCAATGAGTTCAGCCTGTAGAGATGTCATATCGTATCCGTAGAAAAACTCTCCTACACGGCTCATAATCTGCTTTTCTACTTCATCAAGCATTCGATGAGCCTCAACCACATCTCCATGCTTAGCCGTTAAGCGAAGCGTTACTTCTCCATCAGCAGCTAACGGCGCAATGGTTGGGTTTGTTTGTGCATCTAATAAATCCTCAATATCTGTTTCTAACTGAGACTCTCCAATTCCAAAGAAACGTAAAACGCGAGATTCAATTTGCTCTTTCATATCTAGCTTTTCTGCTAAATATGCTTGTCCATACGATTCATACATAGGGTAAAGTTCCTTTGGTGGACCAGGAAATAACATGTAGTGAATACCACGCACCGTAATGCCCATTCCTGGTGCCATTCCATAATCGTTTGGCAGTATTGTTGCACCTTCAAGTACAATTGCTTGCTTCCTATTATTAGGCGTCATTGTCCGATTCGTTTTTTCGAAATACGCTTCGATACTTTCAAGCGCTTGCTGATCTGTTACAAGTGAGACACCTAGTTCTGAAGCAATTGTTTCTTTTGTAAGGTCATCTTTGGTTGGTCCAAGCCCACCTGTAAACACAATCAAATCCGCACGTTTTTTGGCGGTCAAAATTGCTTCTTTCAATCGGCTTTCATTATCGCCAACTACCGTATGATAATATACGTTAATACCAAGCTCTGCAAACTTTTTAGATAGGTATTGCGCGTTTGTATTGGCAATTTGGCCTAGCAAAAGTTCTGAGCCTACTCCAATAATTTCCGCGTTCATGAAATCATCCCCATTATTTTGAATTAACAAATGCTTGCTTGTTTTTCGCAAAGTAATCCCATCCAGAAATTACTGTAAATACAACAGAAATCCATAGGGCAATTGCTGCAAATGGAAATGACACAAATTCAAAGGGTAAGTTATAAAGTAAAATAGCTGAAATAGCAATAATTTGTGTCCACGTTTTAATTTTACCTAGCATATTTGCAGCAACGACTTCACCTTCTCCAGCAAGAACTAAACGTAAGCCTGTTACTCCAAATTCGCGGCTAATAATAATAATTGCAGCCCAACCTGCACCGGCAATTAAGTCTAAGTCTACAATAGCAATCAAAGCTGCTGAAACCAATAGCTTATCTGCTAGCGGATCTAAAAATTTCCCAAGGTTTGTAACCATATTATACTTACGAGCGTAGTACCCGTCGATCCAGTCTGTTGTAGACGCAATAATAAATAACGCTGCCCCTAATAAATGAGCGATTGGCACGTCCATTCCAGCAGCGCTAACTTCACCAAAAGGTAACGGTGCCATCATTAAAATTAAAAAAAGCGGGATTAAAAAAATTCGAGAGATTGTAATCTTATTTGGTAAATTCACTATTGTTTCCTCCAATTACATACAAAAACGTAAGCCGTGCAAACTGTTGTCGGCACGACTTAACCATTTTTGATACTGCTAAGCTACTTATTGAGCTTTTTCCTGCTCATATTTAATCGTTACAACTTGTCTAACCTGTTGATTTGCATCAAACGGTAAAGAAACATCTTGTCCATTAATTTTCAATTGTACCCCTGGTGAGAATCCAATATTCACTCGAACTTCACTTTCTTTCGTGAAGTCAAACTCTTTTGTCTCACCATTTTTTAACATGGCATTATAAAATGAATTGCCCTTACCATTTTTTACATCTAACCATGTATCAGCTTGAGTAGACGACACTTCTAGCTTAAACTCATCTGTTCCAGATAGCTCATATGTTCCATTGCGGCCTGACTTTTGAACTTCTTTATAAGCTTGCTTTGTTTCTTCTTTTTCTTCATCTTTTTTCTCTTCATCTTCTTTAGCAGCTTTTTCTTTTTCTGCCTTTTCTTTTTCTATTGCTTCTTTTTCTGCCGCTTCTTTAGCAGCTTGATCTTCATTAGATGCTTGCTGCTCTTCAGATTGTTGTACTTCGTTATTCGTTTGTTCAGTATTTGCAGCCTGATCTTCTTGACGCCCGGATACAATATTTTGAGCAATCACCCAAATGATAATTCCGACTACCAGCACACCAGCAACTACTAAAATCGTCGGTAAATAATCTGCTGCTTTTGACGCTTTCGTATTTTGGGGAATTTCTTTTCGACTGCGAACACGAGATAACGGCTGTGGAATATCATCGGTTTGAGTCGTTGGAATATCCGTTTTGTACTGATCAAAAATGTCATCAGGATTCAATCCTACAGCTTCACAATACTGTTTGATAAACGCTCGCACATAAAATTTCCCTGGCATTACATCATAGTTGCCTTCTTCAATACCAATCAAATAGCGCTTTTGAATTTTTGTGTTTTTTTGTAAATCCTCTAGCGACATCCCTTTATTTTCTCGCTCTTGTCTTAACCTTTGCCCTAACTCTGTCAATATTAACACCTACCAATTATGCTAAAAATCAAACATGGATAATCCACCGTTTGGAAACATTTGCGAGCCTTCAATGACTTCATATGTAATCTCTTCATCTGGATCATTTCGTAATTCAATGATATATGCAAAGTCATCCAGCGTATATTCACTATTTTGTACAAATACATCGGGATGCTCAACAATCTTTGTCGCAGGCACATTCATAATTTCACGAACGAGCTGCCAGTGTTTCTCATTCGCCCTTCTTGTTGATACAATACCGTCAATGATAAAGATGTTATTAGAATTATACTCATCTTCAATTAGCTGACTGCGAATCGTTTGTTTTAAAAGCGTTGATGATACAAATAACCATCGCTTATTCGCACAAACACTAGCAGCAACAATCGACTCTGTTTTACCTACACGAGGCATTCCCCTGATACCAATTAACTTATGACCATCTTGCTTAAAAAGCTCTGCCATAAAGTCCACTAGCAGTCCAAGTTCATCTCGTACAAATCGAAATGTCTTTTTATCATCAGCATCTCGTTGAATGTAACGACCGTGACGAACAGCTAAACGATCTCGTAGCTTGGGAGGACGCATCTTTGTCACAACAATATTATCCATTGTTTTTAATATAGATTCAAGCCGCTCAATTTGCTCATGGGAATCACACCTTAGTAATAAACCACGCCTTTTGTCATCTACCCCATTAATTGTAACAATATTAATTGCCAACATTCCTAAAAGAGACGAAATGTCTCCCAATAAACCAGGTCGATTTTTCTGTATTTGATATTCTAAGTACCACTCAATTTTATTCACGAAACCCCTCCTCATCCCATTTGTTCCGTCTAAACCTAATCCAATAATAGAATGAACATATTAAAACGCTCATTCACAGCACAAAAATGCTTGAAGAACGATTAATAAATCACCTCAAACACTACTCGGAGAAGCTGTTATTAGATACGTAAAAAATGCGAGCCTATGAAATGGTACCCGCTGTTATCTTTCCCCTTTTTTCACATAATTTAAATATAAATGATTTTCATTAAATTATAAAGTGTAAAACCTATTTCTTATGTAAATGTTCTTATTGTAAGCGCTGTATTTTTTATCTTTGCTTATCATTGACTTATTTATAAATAAAAAAGAGTCGTTTCTCAAAAAACTTGAGCCGACTCCTTCTTTTGTTCATTTCATTAGCATGGTTATATTAATGAGCAGAACCATTGTTTTGAACAAGCTTCACCATCATATTAGCAATTGCATGTTGCTCTTCTTTTGAAGCAACGCTCCATAAATCTGCTAATACTTTTTCTTGTTCGTTTTTTGCGTCAACTTGGTTCGCTAAGTAGCCACCAATTTGATATGCTAAGTCATTGATTACGTCGTTGTTCATACCCTCGTCTTGAGCATGATGTAAGCGATCGCCTAAAAAGTTTTTCCAGTTATCCCAATTGTCTAATACTGACATGAGTAGCCCTCCTTAAGGTTTATTCATATCATAGTTTGTACACCTTCCTCTTTTTTATTCACGTTATTATGTATGCCAACCGCCATCTACTGATAAAATTTGCCCTGTCATATAAGAAGACTGATTAGACGTTAGATAAGCCACAACATCTGCAATTTCTGACGGCTTCCCAATCCGTCCCATGGGAATTTCTTGCTCCATCATTTCAACATCTTCTTCTGTATAATCGGCTAACATATTTGTTAAAATAGCTCCTGGTGCAATCCCATTTACTCGAACTCCACTTAACGCAACCTCTTTGGCCAATGCTTTGACAAAAGTATTCTGAGCGCCTTTCACCATTGAATACAACACTTCATAAGAAGCTCCTTCTAATCCCCAAATAGATGAGACAACGATAATATTCCCATTTTTCTTCTGAATCATTTTAGGAAGAACAAACTTGGTGATTCGATAAAGAGCCGTTACGCTTAAATAAACCATTTCTTCAATTTGGTTATCTGAAACATCAGTCATTAATCCTGATAAACTTTGACCGCTATTATAAATAAGTACGTCTATCGGAACAGAAAGAGTAGCTAAAAACCGATCTACGCCCTCTTTTGAAGATAAATCTCCTTGCACAACGATAATATTATTTGTGTAGAAGCGAAGTCGGCTAGCAATTTCGTTAACTGAAGCTTCGTTTTGGTGGTAATGCAGAACTACCCCATACCCTTCCTTTACCATTTTCTCCGCAATAGCACTGCCAATTCCGCCACTTGCTCCTGTAATTAGCGCATATTTCTCCATGTTGATTCTCCTTATATTATCCATTAAAAAAGCTGACTCAACGTCAGCTTTTCATATACTATCTTATCACTTATTTTGGTACAACCTCACATACAGTAAAGCTCTCCTCATGGATCATATCATCCATTACGTGCTTCACATCTGCAACTGTCAGTTTCTCAAGCGTATCTACAACATCAAATAAATTCATATCGTTAAACGCATAGCGAGTAAACTGATTGGCAATAAACTCTGGAGAATTTAAAGCTCGCAAAAATTCTCCAATTTTTTTCTTTCTTACTCGTTCTAATTCTTCTTCTTGCAAACCGTTGGATTTCACTTCAAGCAAAATTTCTTTAATGCGAGCATAAAATTTTTCCGGATTTTCTGTATCTCCACCAATTAACGCAAAACCAAAGCCATTTTCTTCAGTATAGTCGTATGAGAATGTCTCATCAATCAGTCCATTTTTATAAAGTTCCTCATAGTAAGAAGAGCTTTTTCCAAACGCAAGGTCAAGTACAATGTTCATTGCAAGCTCATGTCGAAGCATATCTTGCCCCGAACGTTCAGGCTTTCTTGTTTTTAAACCAACCATTGCTTTAGAGGCTTGAACAGGCATATTTAATACCTGCTTTTGTTCCGCTACTGTTTCTGGTTCTTTATCAAAATGACGAGTAATTTCAGGCATATCTTCATAATCTTTTTTAGCTTGATTTTCACGAATTTGAGTCATTACCTTTTCTGCATCAACGGGCCCTACCACAAATAATAACATATTACTCGGATGATAAAACGTTTCGTAGCACGTATAAAGCAAATCCTTTGTAATATGAGAAATGGACTCGATGGTACCAGCAATATCAATTTTCACAGGATGATTTTTATACATGTTTTGAATTGTTCCAAAGTACAAGCGCCAGTCCGGATTATCATCATACATCGTAATCTCTTGTCCAATAATTCCTTTTTCTTTCTCGACTGTCTTTTCAGAGAAATACGGTTCTTGAACAAAGTCTACAAGCGTCTCTAAATTTTGTTCAAAGTTAGACGTACAGCTAAATAAATATGCTGTTCGCGTAAATGATGTAAATGCATTGGCAGATGCCCCCTGCTTGCTAAATTGTTGGAATACATCACCATCTTCTTTTTCAAACAGCTTATGCTCTAGAAAATGCGCAATCCCATCAGGAACTTTAATCATTTTATCTTCCCCAAGCGGAACAAACTGATTGTCAACGGAACCATATTTTGTGGTAAACGTCGCAAACGTCTTGTTAAATTCAGGCTTTGGTAAAATATAAACTTCTAATCCATTGTCCATTTTTTCATGATAAAGCTGCTCTTTCAGCTGGGAAAATTCAATTTTCTCCATTGTTTTCACCGCCTTTTCCTGTTAAGAAATACACTGTATCCATCTGAATATTCTCAGCTACTTTCACAATTTCTTGTTTTGATACTGCATCAATTTGTTTGAGGTATTCATCAACGGAAATACTTTTCCCTGTTAATTCATTATGGTACATAACTTCAACCAGCCCTCGTGGTGTATCCACCGTTTCTAACAGTTGATTATGAATAACTGCTTTTGTTTGAGCGATTTCGCTATCGGTAAACGATCCATTTTTCATTTCTTCCATTTGTTCTTTAATAATGGTTACAGCCTGATCATAGTTTTTCGCATCGATTCCTGACATAACCATCAGAAGACCTTTATGACTTTCAACTCGCGATGCAGCATAGTAAGCTAAGCTTGCTTTTTCACGGACATTGATGAACAACTTTGAATGAGAAAAGCCGCCAAATATACCGTTAAACACTTGAAGAGCAAAGTACTGACGATCTCCGTATACAACGTTTGTACGGTAGCCAATGTTTAACTTCCCTTGCTTTACCTCTTGTTTTTCTACGACTTCATTTACATCGGTAATTTCTTTTTTCGTAATTGAACGTTTGATTTCTTTTGGTTGACGCTGCGGCAAATCAAACGCTTGCTCAACCGTGGTTTTTACTTCTTGTTCATGAAAATCGCCAATGACATAGAGATGAATGGCGTCTTCTTTTAATACATGTTGATAATACTCATAAAGCGTAGCTGCTGTAATCGACTCAATATCATCAATTCGACCATTAACATGTAGAGAGTACGGCTCTTCCTTACACATCTCTTCAACTAAGCGAAGGTTTGCATAGCGCATTTTATCGTCAAAGACTGCTTGAATACGTTGACGCAGAGAGCGCTTTTCTTTTTCCATTGCATCATTTAAGAAAGCTCCCTCCTCCGTTGCCGGCTTCAAGAGAATTTCACCAAGCAGCGTGAGTGCTTTTTGAAGAAGAGGAGTTGAATCTTTTAAATATTTTTCGTTCGCTATATCAATTCGAATGGTTATATCGTGGTTATCACCTTTTTTCGTCAAATCCACCTGCAAAGTTGCACCATAGAGTTCATCTAAATATGTACGCAGCTGTGTTGTCGTTGGAAAAGATTCTGTAGCACTTTGTAATACATAAGGTAAAAGAGCTCGCATCGTCACCGTTTTTTCATTCAATGGAGCATTTAATTTTAAAATAAACGTATTGGTTTTATACTTTGTAGTTGGAATTGTATGTAGCGTTAAGCCATTCAATTCGTGCTTTTGTTCAGTCAACAATTTCATAGAGATACCTCCTTATTAATAGTAAGTTTGCTAAAAACAACACAATACCTTTATTTTTAGTTTATTTTGCCGTTTTTAGTCTTACCTTCACTATATCCAATTAGAGGAAAGATTTTCAAGGAAACAACTTTCGTATAAGTCCTTCTTGAATAAAGAGTAAATAAGATAAGCAATTTGGCTTTTTTGCATAGGTGCAAAATAAATTATATTTCCAATTAACAGTTCACCTTGTATTTGTACATTCACTGTGACAGAAACACTTTCCTTTTTCCACAAACTACATCTGAACTAAGAGAGGCTGGAACATAACTAAATGACCTCTTCTCAAAAACGAATCATGATTTTTCTACAATAGTTAGTTTTTAAAAACAAGTTCGTTCCATTGCGTTGCAGACACTCGCTTTCCATGGGGCGGAATCCCAGCCTCTTTGCTGCGCTGCTGGGTCTCAGCTCTTCCTTTATCTCCCCCAGCAGTCGCGTGTCCTACGCTTCATTTCACTAGTTTTTTAATTGTTTTCCGCACTAACAAAAAATATCCAAACTATCGAAAGGAGTTAACTCGCGATAGTTCGGATAGATCATTAACTGAAATACGTATGTCCTAGCCTCAGAAAACCATTCTATTATCTTTTACCTTTTTCATAAGGCGTACCAAGTGCTTTCGGTGCCTCTGCTCGACCGACAAATCCAGCTAGCGCCAAAATTGTTAAGACGTAAGGAGCAATTGTTAAAATAACAGTTGGAATGTCTTGAATAACTGGAATCTGTGCTCCTGTAATACTTAGGGATTGTGCTAAGCCAAAGAAGAGAGCCGCTCCCATCGCACCAATTGGATGCCATTTTCCAAAGATCATGGCAGCAAGCGCTAAGAAGCCCTGTCCAGAAATGGTACCTGCTGAAAAATTTGTGGCGATTGATGTTGCATATACAGCACCACCGATACCTGCTAACACACCAGATAGCATAACGCCTACATATCTCATTCTGATAACTTTAATTCCCATTGTATCTGCAGCCATCGGATGTTCACCTACAGAACGAAGACGCAGCCCAAACGGCGTTTTGTAAATGATATACCATACAACAAAGGCTAACAAAATTGCTAAGTATGACGTCACTGGAACATTAGAGAAAAATAGCTTACCAATAACCGGGATATCAGATAGAACAGGAATGCTTGTTTTATCAATACGGGATTGAATAAAATCCGTTTGTCCTTTTCCAAAGATTTTCTTGATTAAAAAGATAGATAAACCTCCAGCTAAGAAGTTGAGCGCAACTCCGCTGACTACTTGATCTGCTTTAAGCGTAATACTTGCTACGGCATGAATAAGTGAAAAGATTGCACAAACCCCTGCTGCAATTAAAATTGAAACCCAAGGTGCCCATGCACCCAATGAATCTTGAAGAAGTAGTGTTGAAACAATTCCCGTAAATGCACCAAACATCATAAGACCTTCAAGACCAATATTTACAACACCAGACTTCTCACTGAACACTCCACCTAATGCTGTAAAAATAAGCGGTGCCGCAGAGTACAGCGCAGCTGGAATAATTATAATTAAAACGTCTAAGAAACTCATTGTGCTCCTCCTTTACTTAAACGACCAATAATCCAACGAATAAGGTAACTGGACGCCACGAAGAAAATGATAAGAGCGATAACAATCTCAATTAATTCCGACGGCACTCCCGCCATAAAGTTCATTTGTGGTGCTGCTGTTTGCAACCCTCCAAATAGGAAAGAAGCAAGTAAGATACCAATTGCACTATTGGCTCCTAAAAGAGCAACAGCAATTCCATCGAACCCTGTTCCAGTAAATGACGTAAAAGTATTCATATATTGGAATGTACCAAGGCCTTCCATTGCACCGGCTAATCCTGCAAATGCACCGGATACTGACATGGAAAGGATGATGTTGCGCGATACATTCATCCCTGCATATTTAGAAGCCTGCTGATTAAACCCAACGGCCCGAAGTTCAAAGCCTTTTGACGTTTTGTTCAATAGAAACCACATTACAAAAGCTGCTAAAAACGCGACAATAATCCCATAGTGTAAACGAGAATTGTTCGTTGCTTCAGCTAAAAATGAAGATGCCAATGAAGCTGACTCATGGATGTTGTACGATTTTTCATTTCCTGCATATAAAAACTCACGAATGATACTGCTGGTTGTATACAGTGCAATATAGTTCATCATAATAGAGACAATAACCTCATGAACATGAAAGCGTGCTTTTAAAAACCCAGGAATAAAGGCCCACAATGCACCAGCAACACCTGCTGCAAGGATTGCGAGTGGTATATGAATAACAGACGGAAGTTCAAAAGCGTAGCCTACCCAAACCGCTGCTAACCAGCCAACGAGTAGCTGACCTTCTACCCCAATATTAAATAAGCCTGTCTTATAGGCAAACGCCACGGCAATACCAGCTAAAGCAAGAGGCGTCATTGCACGAATCGTTTCACCTATAACTTTTGGACTACCCAACATACCGTTAAATAAAGAATCATACCCTTTTACCGCATCATAGCCTCCAAGAACCATGATAATTGCACCAGCAAGTAATCCTAAAATTGCCGAGATAACTGGAATTAGAATATGAATGGTTCGCTCATTTCTTAGCCATTTCATGATGTTTCACCTGCTTTCTCGCGCTTTCCGCCTGCCATTAATAACCCAAGCTCCTGCTCATTCGTCTCGTTTGGATTCACAATATCAACGATTTTACCTTCGTAGACAACAGCTATACGATCACTTAAATTCATAACTTCATCCAGTTCTAAAGATACAAGAAGAACCGCTCTTCCTTTATCACGCTCTTCGATTAATTTACGATGAATAAACTCAATTGCTCCCACATCCAATCCGCGTGTCGGCTGAGCTGCAATTAATAACTCCGGACTGCGGTCTACTTCACGAGCGATAATGGCTTTTTGCTGGTTACCTCCAGAAAGGGATCGAGCTTGCGTATACTCACTCGGTGTGCGAACATCATATTCTGCAATGAGTTCTTTCGCTTTTCTATAAATCTCTTTATAGTTCAAAATACCTCTTTTAGACATTGGTTCTTTGTAATACGTTTGAAGTGCGATATTTTCACCAATTGTGTAGTCCAAAACAAGGCCGTGCTTATGGCGGTCTTGAGGAATATGTCCTACACCTGATTCAGTAATTTTACGTGCTGATAGCTTTGTGAGGTCACTTTCATTTAGCTTAATAAAACCTGATTTGATTTTTGTAAGACCTGTGAGGGCTTCAATTAGTTCCGTTTGCCCATTACCATCTACTCCTGCAATTCCTACAATTTCACCCGCTCTGACAGTTAGCGATAGATCATTAACAGCTGCTACTCCGCGGGCATCTTCCACGACTAAGCCATCTATTGTTAACACAGCATCTTTTGGTTCTGCTGTTTTCTTTTCTGTTTTAAAATGCACTTCACGTCCAACCATTAAGGACGCCAATTCATCTGGATTGGTCTCAGAAACCGTCACTGTTCCAATCCCTACACCTTTGCGAATAATCGTACACCGATCACAAACTGCCATAATTTCTTTTAATTTATGAGTAATTAAAATAATGGATTTTCCTTCTTTAATTAAACGCTTCATAATTTCAATTAATTCTGTGATTTCTTGAGGTGTAAGAGTCGCTGTCGGCTCATCAAAGATTAAGATTTCTGCACCGCGATATAAGGTTTTTAAAATTTCGACACGTTGCTGCATACCAACTGAAATATCCTCAATTTTTGCATATGGATCAACAGAAAGCCCGTATTGATTTGATAATGCCTCAATCTCTTTAGCAGCTTTTGCAATGTTAATCTTTCCTGCTTTTGTAGGCTCATTTCCGAGGATAATATTTTCAGTAACCGTGAAATTTTGCACAAGCATAAAGTGCTGGTGAACCATTCCAATTCCTAGGTCATTTGCAATATTTGGATTCGTAATTTTAACAGCTTTTCCTTTGACCTTTATTTCACCTTTTTCAGGTTGATAAAGCCCAAAAAGAACGTTCATCAGCGTTGATTTCCCTGCACCATTTTCACCTAGTAAAGCATGGATTTCTCCTTTTTTCACTTGGAGTGTAATGTTATCATTCGCTATGATACCCGGAAACTCTTTACGAATATTTAGCATTTCAATTACATATTCCACTATGTTCACTCCCTATTTGTATCTAGAGTAAAGTCTATTACTTTGGATTTCTTATCATCTTAAAGGCTATGAAAAAGGCTAGT
The DNA here is from genome assembly GCF_001457055.1 of Priestia veravalensis. Lineage (NCBI taxonomy): Bacteria > Bacillati > Bacillota > Bacilli > Caryophanales > Bacillaceae > Priestia > Priestia veravalensis. The sequence continues at coordinate 82,212 of NZ_KQ758627.1, forward strand.
GGTTCACTAGCCTTTTTCATATCTATCCTGTTGTGATATGAAGAATTATTTAAGAGTTTTCTCAAATTCTTTATATGCATCATCTGTTGCTGGTACTTTAATTTCGCCATCTAAGATTTTTTGCTTGTACTCTTCAACCGCGGTTTTTGACTCGTCTGTTACATTATCCATAGTTGGAGCAATACCAACCGCATCTTCTTGAAGTCCAAACACTACTTCTTCTCCACCAGGGAATTTTCCGTCTTTTGCTTGTTTTGCTACTTCTTCAACCGCAATATCCACACGTTTTACCATCGATGTTAGCGTTACGTTTTCTGGCATACCTTCTTGGTGTTGGTCACGGTCTACGCCAATTACCCAAACCTTTTCACCTTTTTTCGCACGGTTTTTCGCTTCAGTGAATACTCCGTTACCAGTACCACCTGCTGCGTGATATACAATGTCAGCACCTTGACTATACATTGTTGATGCAATCGCTGAACCTTTTTCTGGAGCGTTGAAGTCTTCCGCGTACTGAACAACTATCTCAGCGTCTGGGTTTACAGCTTTAACACCTGCTTTAAAGCCATTTTCAAACTTTTTAATTAACGGAGATTCTACTCCACCAACAAAGCCGATTTTATTGGTTGCTGTTTGTTTAGCTGCAACTACACCTACTAAGAATGAGCCTTGCTCTTCGTTAAATAGAATGCTTGCAACGTTATCTAAGTTTTCTGACTTTAATGTGTCATCAACTAGTGCAAAATGTGATTCTGGATATTGACCAGCTACTTTTTTAATGTCCTCTTTCAGTAAGAAACCGATACCGTACGTAAGGTTATAGCCTGCTTCAGCAAACGTTGATAAGTTACTTTGGTATTCAGCAGCTTCAGCCGATTGCAGATATTTATAACCTGTACCTTCTTCTAATTTATTTTCTTTCCCGAATTTTGTAAGACCTTCCCATGCTGATTGGTTAAATGATTTGTCATCAACTCCACCAGTATCTGTAACCATCCCTACTTTAAAATCAGAAGCCGCTTTTTCACCGCTTCCGCTTTCTGAGTCACTAGATCCACAGGCACTTAATAATGTACCTGCTGCTAACATAAGTGATAAAGCCATTCCATATTTACGTTTTGTCATTTTATTAACCCCCCAAATAGTGTAAAAGAATCGTAGTTCTACTTCACGTTCGTCGCGCTTGGTATTGAACACCTCCTTAAAAGAATCAGCGCACAATCATTACTAAAATTGCGAAAACTTAAAACCTATTAAACTCTTTTTCTTAATACTTGGAAACTAAATTTATCTGCTTTGAAATAGTTAATGGAATATAAAATCGGTTCATCATATTGGTCATAATGCATTTGTCGAAGTACAAGAAGTGCTGTCTCTGGACTGCATTGTAAAATGGGAGAAACTTTTTCATGGTACCCGATCGGCTCAATATGAGCTACTGCATATGAAATATGTTTGCCAGCCTGTTTTTCAAGAATTTCTAATAAAGACTCTTGCTTATATTCAAAATCTTCAGGTAGTATTGCTTGTGGAACTTTGTCCATGCAGTATACAACCGGCTCATTATTTGCAGTTCTCACACGCTCAACAAAAAGCATTTTTTCATCGATTTGACAGCCAAAACGCTCTATGTCATTTTCTGAAGCCACTTGCACATTTGACGATAAGAAAATGGTACCCGGCTTCATTCCAGCTTGTTCAATCATATGTGTTATACTATTTAATTGCTCAATACCTGAAAGAAACGTTGGCTTAGCATTAACAAACGTACCTACTCCATGTCTTCTGACAATGACGTTTTCTTCTTCTAATATGCGAAGTGCTTCACGCAGCGTCGCTCTGCTTACGCCTAACTGTTTTGACAAATCAAACTCTGATGGAAGTCTCTCTTTTTCTTTAAAAACTCCTCGTTCAATGTTTTGTTTAATGTTATCAATCACTTGTAAATACAAATGTCGATTATCCGCTCGAATAGACATCACACTTCCTCCATACCCTAAACTAGTCATCAGACCTCTGATGTTTGACTCTTTAATCGAAAATAATATATCATTTTTTTCGACATAAATAAATAGGTTATATTAATTTTATGTAAAAAATTTTAATATTTTTTAAAAAATATTGATTTTTTCTATTTGTTGCATGTAAGCATGTCTAACAACCTCATATTTCAATATTTATTTATTAAAGACAAACAAATAATTAATTTTTAAAAATAACATTCGTATTTTACCTAACAAAATATGATAACACATTTTTTTCTAATACCTTTTTATAAAAAAATAACAGCATTTATGACAAAAAAAAGACGTAGGGCATATGCTCTACGTCTTCTCTAACCATTTAATTATGTTCCAACATCTTCGTTTTGTTGTGAAACAAGTACTGCTCGAGGTTTACTGCCTTCATAAGGTCCGACAACTCCACGTTCTTCCATTGCATCAATCAGGCGAGCTGCGCGATTATACCCAATTCTAAAGCGCCTTTGTAGCATTGAAACAGATGCTGTTTGCATTTCTGCTACAAGCTGAACTGCCTCATCATACAATTCATCCGCTACTTCTTCCACTTGTTCTGGCGCGTCTGTTGGAATCATTTCTTCCTGGTATTGCGCTTTTTGCTGAGCAATAACGAAATCAACCACTTCTTCAACTTCTTCATCAGATAGAAATGCTCCCTGTACACGTACTGGCTTAGAAGCTCCGACCGGCATAAACAGCATATCTCCACGGCCTAACAGCTTCTCGGCTCCTCCCATATCTAAAATGGTACGAGAATCGGTTTGAGAGGATACGCTAAACGCAATTCGAGACGGAATATTCGCTTTAATAACCCCTGTAATAACGTCAACAGACGGCCTTTGTGTTGCAATAATTAAATGAATTCCTGCTGCACGCGCCATCTGTGCTAAACGAGTAATCGAATCTTCAACGTCTGATGAAGCAACCATCATTAAGTCAGCTAACTCATCGACAATAACAACAATGTAAGGTAGTGTCGGTTGCTTAGCATCCGAGTCATCATTGTGGCGCTTCACAAGATCATTATAGCCTTCAATGTTTCTTGTACCACTGTGTGAAAAGAGCTCATAGCGGCGCTCCATTTCGCTTACAACTTTCTTTAAAGCTTGAGATGCTTTCTTTGGATCAGTAACAACGGGTGCCAGTAGATGTGGAATACCATTATACATATTAAGTTCCACCATTTTAGGGTCAATCATCATGAGCTTGACTTCATGGGGCTTCGTTCTCATTAAAATACTAATGATAATTCCGTTAATACAAACACTTTTACCGCTTCCTGTCGCTCCGGCAACAAGCATATGAGGCATTTTATTTAATTCCGCTAAGACAGCGTCGCCAGATATATCTCTTCCCAGCCCCACTAGCAGCTTTTTATCAGGATCCATTTTGTCTTTGGATTCCAAGACTTCACGAAGCGAAACCATTGCTACCTCTTCATTAGGGACTTCAATACCCACTGCTGATTTACCTGGAATAGGCGCTTCAATTCGAATATCTTTCGCAGCAAGAGCTAAAGCTAAGTCATCGCTTAAATTTACGATTTTACTTACTTTCACCCCAACATCCGGATATACTTCATATTTGGTAACAGCAGGTCCTAAGTGAACCTTGGCAACCGTGGCTTTTACACCAAAGCTTTGAAACGTTTTTTCTAGTTTTTCAGCATTTTTATAAATATTCTTCTTCTCTTTTGCTTGATTACTTTTCTTCGGCATTGTTAACAATCGGATAGGTGGAAGTTCATATTCCATGTTTTCAGCTTCCACAAATGAAATAACAGGCGCCTTTTCTTCTTGTTGAGCTGGGCTTTCTTTCTTTTCCACTGGTTGAACAGGCTTAACTGTTGGCTGTGGCTGAGGTTCTGGCTGAGCCTGAACAGACGCTGGAAGTGAATCAGCTTCTTCTTCATAATCAAAGTGCTCAATAATTGGAGGCTGCTTTGCAATGACAGGTGCTTCTACTTCCTGTTCATCACTCTCCTCCTCTTCTTCCACAGCTGGTTTACGCTTTTTCTTTCCTTTAGATGTTTGCTTCTTTTTAGAAGCCCAATTTGTAATATCTTCCCAACCCTCTTTTAATTCCGTGACTAAAAAGCGTACAATTGGCGTTAATACCTTTCGAAGCGTTTCGTGTAAAGAACGTCCTGTAATTAATAACACGCCAATCACAATTAAGAGGGAAGCAATGAGCTCAGTTCCTAAACTGTCAAATAAATAATAGAACATCGCAAACATAACGGCTCCAACCATTCCTCCACCTAAATCACTGCGATTTACTTCCCCAGTTGCTTCCAGCATGTATAAATCCCATGTATTTAAAATGACTGAAGGATCAGTAAAAGTACCATTCTTAGAAAGATTTTCAAATAGCGTGACGTGACTAAATAATAAAATTGCTAAAATAATTAAATATGTACCAACTAGTTGTCTTGTTATAAACGGTGGCAGTGCCCTTTTCCAAATAATATAGCCTGACAGCACAAGCAAACCGATTAGCATAAGCATGTACCACTCACCAATAAAAAGGCGAACAAGCAGCACAAGCGCCTGACCAACCGCACCAAGCCCTGCCATCGCAATTAATGTAATAGCTAATAATAATAAGCCTATGAGTTCAAATCGGACAATGCGTTTCCATTCTTCTTTCTTAAATTTTCCTCTTCGCTTTTTCTTTGCCATGTTCTCACTCCAATCAACGTCTTCCTATGTTGATTTTCTTATTCATATAAACTGAACAAAAAAGCAGCCATTACTCGGCTGCAACATACTCATTTATTATTATACCATATAGTTTTAGTAAAATTATACTCAAATCCTTACGACAGAATTTGACCAGGATAATATTTTTTGTCTAAATAATGCTGAGGGTCTGTGCTTAAAATACGGACAATTTGCTGTTGATTGTATTCGTTTTCTTCTACAAGCATGGAAATGCCATTATACTGCATCATTTTCTGTTTTGGAAGCTCGGCTTGTGTTGTATCGGGATAAATTAGCTCTTGGGGCATCATTGTATACAAAATCATTGCAATAACTGGTTCTCCTGTTGATGTTGACCCTTCTGTTCAATAAGCTCATTAAGCTTTTTAATAGCTTGACCTACCCCGCCAACTTCATCAATTAATCCGTATTCAACTGCATCGGCTCCCACAACATTTGTTCCAATGTCTCGTGTTAGATTACCTTTTGAAAACATAAGCTCTTTAAATTTTTCTTCGGTAATATTTGAATGATGCGTAACGAAATTGACTACCCGTTCCTGCATTTTATCTAAGTATTCAAATGTTTGAGGTACGCCAATAACTAAGCCCGTCAAACGGATTGGGTGTATTGTCATTGTAGCAGTGCCAGCAATAAAGGAATAATGAGTGGATACTGCAATTGGGACTCCAATTGAATGTCCTCCTCCAAGCACAATTGATACTGACGGTTTTGAAAGAGAAGCAATCATTTCAGCAATTGCTAAACCAGCTTCTACGTCTCCACCTACCGTATTTAAAATAATTAATAAACCCTCAATGTTAGGGTTTTGCTCAATCGCTACAATTTGTGGAATAACATGCTCGTATTTTGTCGTTTTATTTTGAGGCGGTAGCTGCATATGCCCTTCTACTTGCCCTACAATTGTTAAACAGTGAATCTTTGAATCCTGTGGCATCTGTGCAACGTTTGTTTGTCCTAGCTGCTGAATTTTATCCAAAATACCACCTTTAGTATTCTCTTCACCTTTTTCAGGTTGCTGTGGTGCTGTTTCTGAAGAATTCATTTCATTGGGTTCAAACATCATTTTGCTCCTTTCCAACAATAATATTGTTAGTATGAGCTTTTCTTTTTTATTAAATCCATCGCTTTTACAATTCATACTGTTTCTTAATAAAAAGAGTCCAAATGCTTCTTTTTCAAAGGCGAACTCTGACTGTTCTAAACGAGTTAGGTTGAAAGTACAAGTTTACTCCATTGCGCTGCAGCCACTCACTTTCCATTCTTTTTTAAACTTGTTTTCCTACTCACCAAAAAGAGTTTGGGACATAACAAAATGATTGCTTCTAAGAGACGAACAATAGCTGTTCCAATCTTTTTGGTTTGTCTGAACACGTTCGTTCCATTGCGCTACGGCCACTCGCTTTCCGCGGGGAGGAACCTGAGCTTCCTCGCTGCGCTG